>CAZIVZ010000102.1:0-9464 GCA_964542495.1 uncultured Aquihabitans sp. | reverse complement strand
GCTTGGCCATGGCCGCCTCCCGCTTGAACGGGCGGCCCACGTCCTTGAGCCACGCCGCGTGGTAGGTCAGGTCGCGGGCGGTCTGGGCCATCACGGCCAGGTCGGCGCACTTGAAGGCGATGGCCTGGTTCGCACCGATCGGCTTGCCGAAGGCGTTGCGGTCCTTGGCGTACTGCACGCTCTGCTCCAGGCAGGCCTGGATCACGCCCAGGGCCATCGCGGCGATGGCCACCCGGCCGTCGTCGAGGATGGCCAGGAAGTTGGCGAACCCGCGGCCGCGCTCGCCGAGGAGGTGGTCGGCCGGCACCCGGCAATCGGTGAAGGTGAGCCCGTGGGTGTCCGAGGCGTGCCAGCCCATCTTGCGGTACGGCGGCTGGACCTCGAAACCCGGGGTCCCGTTCGGCACGACGATCGTGCTGATCTCGGGCTTGGCACCACTGCCGGGCGCGTCGGTGCGGGCGGTGATGGTGACGATCGAGGTGATCTCCGTGCCCGAGTTGGTGATGAACGCCTTCTCGCCGTTGATCACCCACTCGTTGGTGGACTCGTCGAGCAGGGCGCGCGTGCGGGTGCCGCCGGCATCGCTGCCGGCCTCGGGCTCGGTGAGGCCGAAGCCACCGAGGGCACGGCCCGCGCACAGGTCCGGCAGCCAGCGCTGGCGCTGCTCCTCGGTGCCGAACTGGAAGATCGGGTTGGCCCCGAGGCCGACACCGGCCTCGAGCGTGATCGCCATCGACTGGTCGACCCGAGCCAGTTCCTCGATGGCCACGCACAACGTGGTGAAGTCGGCGCCCGAGCCCCCGTACTCCTCGGGGAAGGGAAGGCCGAACAGGCCGAGCTCGCCCATGGCCCGCACCACGTCGACCGGGAAGGAGTGGTCACGGTCCCACGCCTCAGCGTGCGGCGCCACCTCGGACTCGACGAAGTCACGGACCACCTTGCGGAACTGCTCGGTCTCGTCGCTGAAGTCGAAGTTCATCGGGTGGCACCCTACCGAAGGCTCCCCCGCGGGTCGGCCCTACGCTGCCTCCATGCCCGTCGACGGTCGACCTCCAGCGCTGGCGGTGGTGGGTGACCGGTTGCTGACCGGGCTGCGAGACGTCACCCGCGACCTGACCGCGCTCGACAGCCGCGGCTGGTGGGCGGTGGTCCTCCCCTTCGACGGGGAGCCGACGTGCGCCCGCTTCGAGCGGGTCCGACCGGCCCGGCCGTGGGTGGGGCGCCCGTGGGTCGGGGTGCGGCCCGAGGCGTGGCGGTCCTCGCTCGACGAGCCGGGGTTCCGGGCCGGGGTGGACGCGGTGCGAGCCTCCATCGGCCGCGGCGACGTCTACCAGGTGAACCTCACCCGGGTGCTGGCGGCGCCGCTGCCGGACGGCGCCGACGTTGCTTCGCTCGGCACCGCGCTCGCCGAAGGGAACCCTGCTCCGTTCTCGGCGGTGGTCCGGCTGCCGGCCCAAGGCGTGCACGTGGCCTCGGCGTCGCCCGAGTGCTTCCTGGCCCGAGACGGCGACCGGGTGTGGTCGTCGCCCATCAAGGGCACGGCCGCCACGCCCGATGCGTTCCTGGCCAAGGACCGGGCCGAGAACGTGATGATCGTCGACCTGGTGCGCAACGACCTGGGACGGGTGTGCACGTGGGGATCGGTGGAGGTGCCGGCGCTGTGCGCGGTGGAGGAGCACCCGGGGCTGGCCCACCTCGTGTCGACGGTGTCGGGGCGGTTACGGCCCGGGCTCGGGTGGGCCGACGCGATCGGTGCCACCTTCCCTCCGGGGTCGGTCACCGGGGCGCCCAAGCTGGCGGCGCTGGACCACATCGCCCGGCTGGAGCCCGTCTCCCGCGGCGTCTACTGCGGGGCCGTGGGCTGGGTGGACGCCGACCGCGGCGTGGGCTCGCTCAACGTGGCCATCCGCACGTTCTGGTTCGCCGACGGTGAGATCCGATTCGGCACCGGAGGCGGCATCACCTGGGACTCCGATCCCGCGGGCGAGTGGGAGGAGACCGAGCTCAAGGCGCGGCGCCTCCTGCGGGTGGCCGCTGGGACCCCGGCGGCGGCGCTGGGCGCATGACGACCTGGGTGTGGGTGGACGGTTCGGTGGTGCCGGCGGCCGAGGCGACGGTGTCGGCGTTGGACCGGGGGCTGCTCCTCGGCGAGGGCGTGTACGAGACGTTGAAGGTGGTGGGCGGTACGCCGTTCGCCCTCACGCGCCACCTGGCGCGGCTGCGCCGGTCTGCCGAGGTGGTGGGGCTCGAGGTGGCGTGGGGGGACGACGTGCTGCGGGCGGCGTGCGCAGCGGTGGTGGAGGCGGCCCGCCGCTCGGGCGGTTGGCCCGGCGATCTGGGCCGCCTGCGCATCACGGTCACGGGTGGCTCGGCACCGCTCGGGCCCGGCGCCGAGTCCGAGCGCACGACGCTGCTGGTCGCCGCGGGGGCGGGCCACGCCTGGCCCGGACCGTCGAACGTGGTCACCGTGCCGTGGCGGCGCAACCCGGATCGCCCGACCCGCGGGGCGAAGGTGACCGCCGCGCTCGACGACGTGCTGGCGCTGGCCGAGGCGCGGCGGCGGGGGGCCGATGAGGCGGTGCTGGCCAACACCTCCGGTGCGCTGGCCGAGGGAACGGGATCCAACGTCTTCGTGGTGGTGGACGGGATCATGACCACGCCGTCGCTGGTCACTGGCTGCCTGCCGGGGATCATCCGGGGATTGGTGTGCGAGCTGGTGCCGGTGGTGGAGCGCGACGACCTGACGCTCGACGACCTCCGACAAGCGGACGAGGCGTTCCTCACGTCGTCGACGCGAGATGTGCAGGCCATCGCGTCGGTGGACGGGGTGGCGTTGGGCTCGGTCCCCGGTGCCGTGACCGGTTCGGTGGTGGCAGCGTTCGCGGCGCTGCAGGCGCGGTCGCTGGACCCCTGAGGGAGGTCTGGCGGCTCACCGAAGCCGGGGCGACCAGCCCAGGTCGGCTGGTCGCCGTGCAGCCATGGATCGACGAGCGGTGGCTCGGCGTTGGTGGCGCCGGGATCCCACTGGCCGAACTCGCTGAGGAGGTAGACGCCACGGCTCACTCGGACGGTGCGTCCGGCCCGGGTCTCGTAGCCGAGTGCGTCGGCCAGGGTCTTGGCCGGGTGCGCTGCGGCGATCTCGTAGCCGTAGTGGTGGAGGAGCGTGTGCAAGGTGCGCAGGCTCGTGGCGCCGTTTCGCCGGAGGATCGCCCGGACGGTGTCGCGGAGCGCTCGGCCCGCGAGCTCGCGGGCCTCGGGGTGGATCGGCGGGATGGGCGCCTCTCCCACCGCAGGTGGGCGCCGACCCTTTCGGGCGGGCACCACCGGCCAGAGCTTGGATCGGAGGAGGTCGGCTTCGGCGAGGGCCGCGAGGCGGGTGGCGGTGATCTGGTCGATCTCGACCTCGCACGATGCGGCGGTGTGGAGGAGGTGGTCCCGGCGGAGCTGGAGATCGAGACGGACCGAGCGGGGCAGTCGTGCCCACCGCCGGTTGGCGGCAAGTCCTCGACCGGCGATGGGTGGCACGGGGCGGCCCTGGCGGCTGCCCGGTTCGACGCCGGCGGCGGCCGCGAGGGCCTGGGCCAGGCCGTGGGTGCGGATGGGGGGATCGGAGTGGTGGTCTGACGCTGCGTGGTCCATGGGAGGCTCCCGGGCCGGTGGGCTTGCGGGTGCCGTGCGCCACGGACACCGAGTGCGCGGTCGAGCCGACCGGCGAGCTCATGATCCCCAGCCCCCCTGACAGCGAAGGTTGCGAGTGCCCTGCGTTCGCCTCTCCCTTTCCCCGCGCCCGGTGCCCCGGGCCCCGGCTCCCGCCCGCCCGCCCGGACAGGCCACCCGCACATCCGCCGTGTTTGGCGCAGAATCTGCGCAGAATCTGCGCCAAACGTTCGGGATCGGTGGACCGAGGTCAGGGGTGGACGGCGGCGCGGAACGCGGTGGACCGGCTGACCCAGCTTCCCTGGCCCGGAGGCGTCGGCGCCGCCGGCGAGAACAGCAGCGCCTCGCCCGGGCCGACCAGCGCCCGCGCCTGGCGCACCGCGTCGGTGACGTCGACCGCCTGGGCCGCGACGGCTATCGAACACGCCTCGGCCAGCGCGTCGCCGTTCTCCGGCACGGTGACCACGCGCAGCGAACCCGGCTCCCAGCGCTTCACCTCGTCCACGAGCGGGCTCGGGTCGACCCCGCGATCGACACCGCCCAGGATCACCACCGTCGAGCGACCCAACGACCGCAGCCACGCCAGTCCCGCAGCCGTCGCCGACGGGTTGGACGCCAGCGCATCGTCGACGCACAGGAGATCGGCCGGCCCCGGACACGCATCGAGGCGCCCCGGAAGGCTCGTGCTCGCCGCCTCCACCACGGCGGCACCCGAGAGCACCGGTCCCCCCGCCGCCGCCAGCGCCGCCGCCGCCAGCGCGGCATTGGCCAAGCGGTGCACCGGGACCGACCGGGGCGCATCCGCAGGCGCCGGCACCACCTCGGCCTCGATCCCGAGGCCGGCGAGCGCATCGGCCGCACCTCCACCATCGGCCGCCACCAGGACGCGGCCCGCCACGCCGCCCTCGTTGCGCACCAGCCGCAGCTTGTCGGCCACGTACCGCTCCACGCCCCCGTGCCAGGACAGGTGGTCCTCAGAGAGGAACGTCACCACGGCGACATCGGGGACGTGGTGGAGGTCGGCCGCCTGATAGCTCGACACCTCGAGCACGACCAGCGGCGCCTCCCCGTCCCAGCCCGGACCGAACACCGGCACCCCGAGGTTCCCGGCCACGCCCACCCGGAGCCCCTGGGCCGAGGCCAGCGCACCGAGCACGGAGGTCACCGTGGACTTCCCCTTGGTCCCGGTGATGCCGACCACCATCCGATCGCCGCCATGTGTGCCCAGCCAGAGGTCCAGTGGCGTGGTCATCTCCGCCCCGGCCTCACACGCCGCCACCAGCTCCGGCCGGTAGCGGGGGAACCCGGGCGACCGCACGAACACCTCCGCCCAGCCGGCGGCTTCGGCCAACGGCACCAGCCGGGTGACCCCCGCGGGTGGCCCAGCGCCCGTACTCGCATCGTCGACGGCCACCACCTCGGCCGGACCGGCGGCGACGATGGCCGGCACGGCGGCAGCCACGTCAGCCCCGAGCCCCAACAGCGCCACCCGGCGCCCGCGAAGCTCAGGTAGGCGCATGGACCGCGCCGGGCACGGCGGCCAGGTCCGGCGCCACCGAAGCCACCAGTTCCCGGTAGTCCTCGGGCAGCACGTCGAGCGATCCCAGCTCCAGGTACGCCGTCGGGTCCACACCGGCTGCGGCCAGCAGCCCGGCCGCTTCGTCGGCAAGCGCCGACACGACCACCTGGTCCCGCCACCGGTCGGTGCGCGCCAGCAGGACCACGGCTGCCGCCGACTCCAGCCGCTCCCCCACGCAGTCGAACGGCTTCTCGTCGGACCACAGCGCCCGCACGCCCGGGATGTGGGCAGGGTCGTCGAGCAGCGCCGACCCGTACTGCTCGGCCACCGCGCCGGGGGAGGACGACGGTGCCACCATCAGCGCGGTGAAGAGGCACTTCGCGCAGGTGCCGCACGGCCTCTGTTCGCGACTCGCGGCGGAGGAGCTCCACACCGTGAACACGCGGTTGCACGACACGATGTGCGGGGCCAGCCCTCGACGAGCCACGGCCGCACCGATGCCGAGCTCGCTCAGGGGGCGCAGCAGAGACAGGTATCGGACGCCGGTGGGCGCGAACGCATCGCGCAACAGCTGCTCGGCAGCCCACGACTTCGAGAACTGGTGGTTCACCGGCACCCCGGCCGGCGTGACCACGGTGGGCTCGTCGGCTGACTGCTCGATCCCCATGAGCACGTCTCGCAGTCCGAGCGCCGTGGCGGCGAGCACCGAGATGGCCGAGGTGATGGCCGTGACCGGGACGTGGCCGTTCGGCGCGCCAAGCGCCACCAGCTCTCGAAGCTGCGGGTCGAGCGTGCGGCGCGCGCCCACCAGGTCCCGTCCCAGGGCCTGCGCCAGGTGCTCGTGGGCGCCGACCGGGTTGACCGCGAACAGCGTGCCATCGGGCACCAGCGCCGCCACGAGCGCCGAGTCCTTGCCCCCGCCGATCGGCACGAGCGCGCCGGAGCGACCGCCGGCGCCGGCGCCGGAACCCGGGCCCTGGCCTCCCAGGCCACCAGCCCCAGCCATGACCTCCACCGGCAGCGGCACGTCGATGTCGTTGCGGAAGGCGAACTCGCGCAACCCGGCGTCGTAGAGCGCCGCGACCAGCGCCGCTTCGGCCGGGTGCAGCGATCCCATCGCCAGCGGGACCGGCGCCACGCACTTGTAGTACGACACCCCGGCCACGAGGTGCAGCACGCGCACCGCCGCCGCCACCTCGGCGGTGTCGGGCAGGTCGAACGGCAGCTCCACCACCTCGGTCAGGTCCCAGCGGTCTGCCATTCGGTAGCCGAGCTCCACCCGCCCGCCGGTGACCGAGGCCCCGGTGAAGGTGAACGGAACCGGGTCGCCAGCTCGACTCGCGACCTCGTGCCAACTCACCCGTGCACCTTACCGTCGACCCCCGGGGTCCAGCCCCGAACCACCAGCGCCGGCGCCGTCGGGAACAATGGCCCCGATGGCGACGACGACCCGATCCACCCGACGCCCCGCCGCAGCCGTGGCGCTCGCCCTCGCCCTCGCGCTGGTGGCCGGTGCATGCACCTCGGGGAGCGGCGACCGCAACGCCTCGCCCACCACGACCGAACGCTCCCAGGGTGGCCCCACGACCACCACCGCTCCCGACGATCCCTCCGGCACCGCCGATCCCGCCGATCCCACCCCCGTCGACGACGGGATCGCCATCGTCATCGTGTCCAGCCAGCCCGATCGCGTCACGGGCCCCGAGGCGAGGGTCCGCGTGCGCCCAGCCAGGGGAGGCGACCCCGCCGAGCTGACCGTGAAGCTCGGCGACGTCGACGTCACCGGACAACTCGAGGCCACCGGCGGCACGCTCGAAGGTGTGGTGACCGGCTTCATCGACGGCACGAACACGCTCACCGCGTCCGATGGTGGCGATACGGTCACCCAGCGCGTGCGGGCCTGGCCGCTCACCGGACCGATGATCTCGGGTCCGCACCTGCCGCTGCTGGCCTGCTCCACCGAGGCCCACGGGCTCGGCGCCCCCACCGACGCCAACTGCTCGGCGCCCACCGCCGTCCGCTGGCGCTACGTGACCTCGAGCGGCGAGGTGAGGGACCTGGCCGACCCGGCCAGCATCCCGAGCGACGTGGCCCGCGCCGACGTGGCCGACCACGACGACGTCCCGCTGGTCGTGCGCTACGAGGTGGGCGTGGTCAACCGGTCGGTCTACGAGATCGCCACCATCGACCCCTCACCGGGCGGATCCGACTCCAGCCAGGCCGACGCCGCGTGGAACGGCCGCCTGCTCTACCGCCACGGCGACGGCTGCGGCGCCACCTTCGGCCAGGGCACCTCGTCGGTCGAGACCGTCGACCCCGCCTACCTCCGGGCCGGGTACGCGGTGGCCACCGCCACGTTCAACAGCGGGTCGGTGCAGTGCAACGACGTGCTCTCGGCCGAGACCACGATGATGGTGAAGGAGCGCTTCGTCGAGGAGTTCGGCGAGCCCGACCTCACCATCGGCGAAGGGGTGGGCGGCGGGGCCGCCCTGCTGCACCTGATGATCCAGAACTATCCGGGGATCGTCGACGGGGCCGTGGCCATCGACCCCCTGCCCGACCACCTCACCGTGGCCAACGGCATCGCCGACTGCGTGGTGCTCGAGCGGTACTTCGCGTTGCCCGAGGGCGCGACGCTGACCCCGGCGCAGCGCACGGCCATCGGAGGCAGCGCCTCGGATCGCACGTGCGCGCGCTGGGCGGCAGGCGCCGGGTCGCTGTTCGACCCGTCGGCCGGGTGCGACCCCGCCGCAGACCCGGCCGCCATCTACGACGCCGCCACCAACCCGGGCGGCGTGCGCTGCACCCTGCAGGACGCCAACGTCAACCAGCTCGGGCGCATGCCAGGCGCCGCCCTCGCCCAGCGCCCGCTCGACAACGTGGGCGTCCAGTACGGGCTCGTCGCGTTCAACGAGGGCACGATCACCTTCGAGCAGTTCGCCCGCCTCAACGAGGCGGTGGGCGGGATCGACCTCGACGGCGCAGCGCAGCCCGCCCGCCACGCCGCCGACCCGACCGCCGTCCAGGCCGCCTACGAGACCGGTCGCGTGTCCACGGGGGTCGGCGACCAGCGCAAGGTCCCGATCATCGACGTCGACCGCTTCGACGACCCCGAGGGCGCTCCCCTCGACCGCTTCCGGGCCTTCGCCCTCCGGGACCGCCTCACCCTCGGTGCCTCGGCCGGGACGGTCCCGAGCTTCCAGATCTGGACCCGGGACGCGCCCGCACCCACGGCCGGCCCCGAGGCCGTGGCCGCGGTCGACGACTGGGCGACCCGCCTCGTGGACCGCCCGGGCGGCGGATCGCGATCGGAGCAGCTCGAGCGGACCCGACCCGATGCGGCGGTGGACAACTGCGTGCCGCCGGGAGCGTCGCGTCCCGAGCGCGGCACCGACGTCTACGAGGACGACGGTCCCTGCGTCGATCCCTACCCCGTGCTCGGCAACACCCGCACCGCGGCGGGTGCCCCCCGCAGCGACGACGTGCTGAAGTGCCAGCTGAAGCCGGTGGACCCCGAGGACTACGAGCGCCAGCTCACCACCACGCAGCTCACCCGGCTGCAGGAGGTGTTCCCCGAGGGCGTCTGCGACTGGGCCGTGGTCGGCGTCGGCCAGACGTCACCGAGCATGACCGACCGAACCTACGAGGACGTGGAGTCGCCGGCCGACCTCGCCTGACCACCGGGCTCAGGCCGCAGGTGCACCACGTCGCCCACCGCCAACGTCCGCCGATCGCCCTCCAGCGTCTCGACCACGAGGTGGCCCTCGTCGGTCACGTCGACCGCCGTGCCGACCACGTCGTCTCGTCCCAGGTCGACCCGGACGCGCCGCCCGAGGGTGGCCGACCGGGCCCGCCACGCCCCGAGGAGCGACGCCGGCCCCGCGGGATCGCCCACGAGCCGGCCGTAGGTGAGGTCGAGGCCGCGCAGCAGCGCGACGAGCAGGTCGGCCCGGTCCGGCGTCGGCGCCGGCGCCACCACCTCGTCGAGCGCCACCGCGGTCTCGGCCAGGTGCAGGGGCACCCCTCGCCCCCAGGCCACGTTGATCCCGATGCCGGCGGCGACCACCCCTCGCTCGTGTCGACCCGGGGGTGACCACCCGCCCGCCGGCGGGCTCCCGGCCGGCCAGTCGGCTTCGGCCAGGATCCCGGCCACCTTGCGGTCCCGTGCGGTCCCGTCGCCGGGCCACACCAGGTCGTTGGGCCACTTCACGCGCAGCGCCGCCCCGCACACGGAGGCCACCGCGTCCGCGGCGGCGACGGCCAGCGCCATGGTGGTGAGCCCGGCCAG
>CAZIVZ010000101.1:0-9543 GCA_964542495.1 uncultured Aquihabitans sp. | reverse complement strand
GTTGCCGCACTCCACCATCACCCCCGGGACGCCGGCGCGGTTGAGGGTGGCGATGTCGGTGCGCGCCACCAGGCCGGTCCCGGCGCCGAGGTAGGAGGCGGTGGCGAGGCCGGCCCCGGTCAACCGATCTCGCGCCGCGGTGGCCAGTTCGGCGGACCGCTCGGCCACCGGCCCGGAGACGGCGGGCCCGGTGGCCGGGTGGATGACGTGGAAGCCCGACGCCGCCGCGTCGGCGCCGTCGGCGTGGATCGACAGGATCAGCGCCGCCCCCACCCGCTGGGCCGTGAGGCCGCGCTCGTCCACGCACGGTCCCCAACCGTCGTCGGAGGTGCGGGTGAGCACCACCGTCGCCCCGCGTGCCTCGACGGCGGCGGCGAGGCGCTGGGAGGTCTCCCAGTTGAAGCGGGACTCGGGGTAGCCGTCGCCCTCGGTACCGGTGGTGTTGCACGGCTTGCGGAACCCGCCGGCGTCGACCAGGCGTGCGATCTCGGCGGGGTGAGCGCCGTTCGCACCGTTGTGGCCGGGGTCCACCACCACCACGAGCCCGTCCAACCTCGCCGAGGCCGAGGGCACATCGGGCCGGGGCGCGTTCGACGTCGACGTCGACGTCGACGTCGTGGTCGTCGTGGTCGGGGCGGTGTCGACGGTGGCCGTCGAGGTCGTGGTCGTGGCCAGCGAGGTCGTGGTCGCGCTCGTCGGGGCCGGCGCACCCGACCTGCTCGGCGCGGCGGAGCAGGCGATCAGGGCGAGCAGTGCGGCGCCGACCAACCCCGCCCGGCCCGAGACGCCCCCCACCGGCGTCGTCAGTCGACGTACCAGTAGGCGTCGACCTCGGCCTGCGAGTAGACCGTCTCGCAGGGGATGCCGTTGAGGTCGGCATCCATCAGGTCTGGCGCGCCGGTGGCGAACCAGTAGGCCACCGCCTCCGGGTACGAGAACCCGCGAGCGGCGAGGTCGGCGCACTTCAGGCCGGCGGGGACGGAGTTGTACTCGGTCTCGGGTGTGGCGCCCCAGTAGGCGATCACGTCGCCGCGCGGGTAGACGGTCTCGCACGGGATGCCGTTGCGGTCGGCGTCCATGCGGTTGGGTTGGCCGTGGTGCCGCCAGTAGTCCACCGCCGCGCTGTACGAGAACCCCCGGCCCTCGAGGTCTCGGCACAGCAGCCCGGCGGGTTGGGCGAGCACGTCGCCGACGGGAGCCGAGGTGGCGGGTGGCGCGGTGGTCGTCGTGGTGGTGGAGGTCGTCGTGGTGGAGGTCGTGGTCGTCGACGTGGAGGTGCTCGGGGGTGCGGTGATGGTCGGGGCGGTCGACGACGCGGTGGGCTCATCGCCGTCGCCGCCACCGCGGGTGAGCACCACCGCCACGACGCCGACCACGAGCAGCGTGGCCAGCACGGCCACCGCCACGATCAGCGCGGTGTTGGTGCCCGGTCTCGGCGGCTCGCCACCGGGCGCGCCCGACATCGGATACGAACCCGGCGGGGGCGCACCGGGAGGCCCGGCGGGCGGGCCGGCCGCGACACCGGGTGGCACCGCGGGCTGCACCGTGGTGGGCGCGACGGACCCGCCCAAGGCCGCTCCGCACTGGGTGCAGTGCTGGGCGCCGGCCACCACGAGGTTCCCGCACTGGGGGCAGTACACGCTCATGTGGTTCCCTCCCGCCACCAGCCTGTCAGGCCAAGGCGTCCGCCGGGTGCCAGATGCCGTCGACGAAGGCCGCGATCTCCTTGGTCAGCCGCTGGGGCATCAGCCGCAGCTCGAGCTGGGAGTGCGACCTGGTGAGCGACGCATGGGGCAGCTGGCGGGAGAGGTTCACGGCGTCATCGAACGGGTGGATGAGGTCGTTGCGGTGGGCCAGGATCAGCGCGGGCGCCTCGATGGCCCGCCGCTCGTCGATGGTGGGCGCCACCGGGCCGACGAGGATCCCGTGCAGCACCGACGCCACCACCTCGGGCGGCAGGGCCGCGCTGCGGATCACGCTGTTGAGCGGGCCGAACCCCGTGGGCGGGATCCGGCCGAACAGGTCCGACACCACCCGCATCACCCGGCGCCCGTAGTGGGCGACCAGCAAGATCGGGGCGAACGTCATGGCTGCGGCGGGCACCGCCCACTCCAGCACCGGCATCTCCAGCACCAGCCCGCGCACGCGATCGGGATGGGTGGACGCCGCGATCAAGCTCACGTTGGCCCCGAGCGACACGCCGCCCAGGACCGCGGCCGGCACCTCCAGGTGGTCGAGCAGGGCGATGGCCTGCTCGGCGTAGCGGTCCATCCGGTACTCGGACGCGTGCTGGGGCTTGTCGCTGCGACCGTGGCCGAGCAGGTCGAGCAGCAGCACCCGCTGGCCCTGGTCGGCCAGGGCCTGGGCGATCCCGCGGTTGATCTCGGAGTCGAGCAGCAGGCCGTGGAGGTACAGCACCACCTCGTCGCCCTCGCCGAACTCGTCGAAGACGAGGGTGCGGCCCTCGTGGGTGAAGGTCTGGTCGAGGATCGCCGGCGACTCGGTCATGGCTCAGGGCTCCTGGTGGGCGGGCTTGTTGGAACGGGGCTGGCGGGGTCTGGCCGCCTTGTCGGGCCTGGGCGCGGCGGCCTTGGCGCCCGCGCGCTTGGCGGCAGCGCGCTTGGGCGCAGCGGCCTCGGGCGCGGCGGCCGTCGTGGCGGCCGTCGTGGCGGCCGGCGCACCCACCAGGGCCAGCAGGTCGTCAAGCTCGCGGGCCGCGCCGGCGGCCACCACGGCCACCTCGGGGACCGAGTCCTGGTCGCCGGTCACACCGAAGGCGATCACCCCGTCGTAGGAGAGGATGGCGACACCCACGCGGGCGCCGTCGGCGATCGGCACGTAGGGCAGGTACGCCTCCATGTGGCGACCCAGGCAGTAGAGCGGGAACTGCGGACCGGGCACGTTCGTGGTGACCGTGGTGATGATGCGCTGGTGGACGCGATGGGCAGCCTGAGCAGCCACCCGGCTCACGGCCTGGAGCACGAGGGGCGGGGCGAGGTCGGCCAGGTGCGTGACGGCTTCGCCCAGGTCGGCCATGTGGGACGCCTTGGCCTCGGCCATGGCGCCTCGCACGGCGTCGAGGCGCTCGGTGGGATCGGCCAGGTGGACGGGGAGCTCGATCAGCATGAGCGACACCCGGTTGTCGGGCACGCCCTCGCCGTCCTCGCGTCGCACCGACACCGGCACCTCGGTGCGCACGACGGCCTGGTCCGGATCGTCGCCACGGGATCGCAGGAGGTCGCGGAAGCCCCGGGCCACGCACGCCAGGACCACGTCGTTCAGGGTGCCGCCGAGCGCGGTGCGCACGGTCTTGATGTCGGCGATGCGCACCGACGAGTGGGCCCAGGATCGACCGGGGCCGATGCCGCCCTCGATGGACAGGTGCGGGGTGGGGGCCACGTGCTTGGTGAAGCCCACCACCCCCTTGGCCGTGTCGGCCAGGCCCTTGGCCGTCTCGGCGGGGTCGGTCACCGCGGCGGGCACGGAGGCGATCATCCGGCCGACGTCGGCCAGCGCGCCGGCCCAGGCGGCGCGCACCCGGTCCACCGGAGCCGGTGGCGGTTGCGGGACCCAGGGCTCGAGCGGGGGGATCTCGGCGTGCGGGTCCAGGTCCAGCACGGCGTGCAGCAGGCCGACGCCCGCCACGCCGTCGACCATGCAGTGGTGGACCTTGAACACGAGCGCCCAGCGACCGTCGGCCAGGCCTTCCACCAGCCAGATCTGCCAGAGGGGGCGGTTCCGATCGAGCCGGTGGCCCATGAGCCGGCCGACCAGCGTGGTCAGCGCGGCGTCTCCGCCGGGCGACGGCAGGGCCGTGTGCAGCACGTGGGAGCGGACGGCGAAGTGCTCGTCGTCAACCCAGATGGGCCGGCCCAGGCCGAGCGGCACCGACGCCACCTTCTGGCGGTACCGGGGGATCCGAGGGAGCTTGGCCTCGAACGACGCCACGAACTCGTCGTAGGTGGGGGCCGGCCCCTCGAAGACGGCCACGCCGCCGATGTGCAGCGTGGTGACGTCGTCCTCCAGGTGGAGGAACTGGGCATCGAGGGCAGAGAGCGTGTCCACGTCCCCTCCTGGTGGCTCTGTGCGGGCGCGGGATCGGCGCGATCACCGCCGGACCACGGCGGCACCTCAACCGTACGCAAGTGCCCGGGTCCGAGGGCAGGGCCGAAGGTCACTCGGGTTCGGCCGGACCGGGTCGTGGTTCTGCTTGCAGGCCCTGCCCCTCTCGGTCACCTCGTGCAAGGAGAACCCGCCGCCGCCCGGTCGCCGCACCGGTTCTGCTTGCAGGCGGTGCCCCCCGGGGGCACCTGGTGCAAGGAGAACCGGCCACCAGCTGGCTCGGGGCGGAACTCGAGGGCGGGACTCGACAGCGGTGGAAGGCGGTCGGGTACGATCGGCCCTTCGCAACCCGACCCGGGGACCTCCCACCCCCCGAGCCGGCGCCTGCGGGTGTAGTTCAATGGCAGAACATCAGCTTCCCAAGCTGAATACGGGAGTTCGATTCTCCTCACCCGCTCTCTCTCGGAGTGTTCAGCAATCCGACCCCTCTCTCGCCAGAAGGTCCGGGTCAATAGGCAGGTCCGGTGCTGGTCACCCTGGGACTGCCACGGAGTCGCCAGGACCTCGATCGCCTCCGGTCGTGCTCCGAGCGGTGACGAGGAGATCACCATCGCAGTGGCGCTCGGCGACGTCGGCATCGGGCATCTGACCGATGCGGCCGGGCCCTTCGCGTGGTAGGCGGTACTGATCGAGCGACGGACGTGGCGGCCAGCAGGAGGCCTTCGTGGATCAGGTGCGCAACGTGTCGGTGCTGTTCACCGACCTCGTTGGTTCAACGGAGCTGGCGACCTCGGTGTCCCCTGAGGAGGGTGACCGCCTGCGGCGCGAGCACTTCGGCGTCCTGCGTCAGGCGATCGCGGAGGCGGATGGGACCGAGGTCAAGAACTTGGGCGACGGGTTGATGGTGGTCTTTCCCACGGCCTCCGCGGCCCTGGCCTGCGCGGTGGGGATGCAGCAGTCGACCGAGGTGGGCAACCGATCCCGAGAGGTGCCGTTCGGGCTGCGTGTCGGCGTGTCGGGCGGGGAGACGACCGAGGAGGACGGGGACTACTTCGGCGACCCGGTGGTGGAAGCGGCACGACTGTGTGCCCGCTGCGGAGCGGGCCAGGTGCTGGCCGCAGACGTGGTGCGCGCCATGGCGGGGCGGCGGGGGGGGCTTCGACTGCGTGCCGGTCGGCGACCTGGAGCTCAAGGGCCTGCCGGAGCCAGTTCCGGCGGTCGAGGTGCGCTGGCAGCCACTCGGCACGGCCCCGTCCCGTGAACGAGTGCCCGTACCGGCTCGGCTGACGAGCCGGCCCGCCGCGGGCTTGATCGGTCGCTCGGCTGAGCTGGCGTCTCTGGCTCAGGCCATCAAGCGGACCTCGGCCGGCGACGGACGGGAGGTGGTGATCGTCTCGGGCGAGGCCGGCCTCGGCAAGACGTCGCTGGTGGCCGAGGTGGCGCGCACGGCGTTCGAGTCGGGTACCTGCGTGCTGTTCGGTCACGCCGAGGAGGACCTGGCCACGCCCTACGGGCTCTTCGCCGAGGCCTTCACCCACCTGGTGACCCACGCCGCCGAGGACGACCTGCGCGCCTACGTCGCGGACTGCGGGTCCGACCTGGCCCGGATCGTCCCGGTGCTCACCCGCCGCCTCCCGGAGCTCGATGCGCCCACCTCGAGCGACGCGGAGACCGAGAGGTACCTGCTCTTCGGGGCGGTGGTGGGGCTCCTGCGTCACGTCAGCGGCGAACGCCCGGTGGTGCTGGTCCTCGACGACCTGCAGTGGGCCGACTCGGCGAGCCTGCAGCTGTTGCGCCACCTGTTGGCAGAGGATCCCGCGCTGCGCCTCCTGGTGCTGGGCACCTATCGCGACACCGAGGTCGCTGCGGGCCATCCCCTGATTGAGACCCTCGCGGCGTTGTGGCGGATGGACCGCGTGGCCCGCGTGGACCTGCAGGGCCTCGACGACGGCGGGGTGGTCGACCTGTTGGCGGCCACCGCCGGGCACGACCTCGATGGGGCGGGCATCGGTCTGGCCCACGCGCTGTACCGGGAGACCGATGGCAACCCGTTCTTCCTGGCCGAGGTGCTGCGCCACCTGGTGGAGACCGGCGACCTGTACCGCGACGACGCCACCGGGCGCTGGGTGTCGGACCTGGCCCTCGAGGAACTGCGACTGCCGGATTCGGTGCGGGAGGTGGTCGGAGCCCGCGTCGCCCGCCTCGGCCCGAGCGCCGCCCGCATCCTGGGCACGGCGGCGGTGATCGGACGGGACTTCGACCTCGAGCTGCTCGCCCGGGCCACCGAGTCCACCGAGGACACCGTGCTCGATCTGCTCGAGGCCGCCGAGTCCGCCGCGCTGGTGCGCGAGCCGGCCACGGTGTCGGGACGGTTCTCCTTCACCCACGCTTTGATCCAACGCACCCTGTACCAGGACTTGTCGGCCAACCGGCGGGCCCGCACCCACGAACGGGTGGCCGAGTCACTCGAGGACCTGTGCCACGGCCGTCCCGGCGATCGCGTCGGCGAGCTCGCCCACCACTGGGCCCAGGCCATGCGTCCCGCGGATGCCGCGAAGGCCGTCGAGTACGCCGGTCGGGCCGGCGATGCGGCCCTCGCCGCTCTCGCCCCCGCCGAGGCCGTCCGTTGGTACACCCAAGCCCTCGACCTCCTCGGAGCCGACGGCGACCCTCGCCACCGAGCCCGCCTCCTGGTCGACCTCGGCCAGGCGGAAGAGGACGACGGCCGGCCCGAGTACCGCGACACGCTGCTGATTGCCGCACGGCTCGCCGATGCCTGTGACGACGTGGACCTGCTCGTGCGCGCTGCGCTGGCCAACACCCGCGGGTTCCAGTCCTCGATCGGAGACGCTGACCAGGACAGGCTCGCCATCATCGACCTCGCGCTCCACCGGTTGGGAGATCGGGACGCGGGAAGCCGCGCCCGACTCCTGGCCCTGAGCGCCGTCGAGCAGACCTACACGAGCCCGCTGGCCGAGCGGCTCGAACTGTCGGAGCAGGCACGCGAGCTCGCCCAAGCGTCCGGCGATCCGTTGGCGAGGGTCCAGGTGGCGGCTTTGAGTTGGATGTCCATCTTCGTGCCGTGGACGATCGAGGAGCGGATGGCCTCGACCGCAGCAGGCGTGGCCGCTGCCGGCGAGCTGGCGGACCCCGGGTGGAGCTGCGTGGCTCTCACTCAACGCCGTTCCCTCCTCCTCGAGATCTGCGACCGCGATGGTGCCGACGAGATGACCGTCGTGCTGGACAGCCTGATCGAACGTCTGCCGCCGGTGTATCGGTGGACCTACGCCTTCGAGCACGCTTACCTCGCACTCGTCGACGGTGACATCGAACGCGGGGAGCGATTCGCGGAGCAGGCACTGAACACCGGCCTCGAGCACGGACAGCCGGACGCGTTCGAGATGTACGGCGCGCAGCTGGGAAACGTGCGCGAAGCCCAGGGCCGATTCGGTGAGCTGGTCCCGCTGGTCGAGGCGACCCTCCAGGAGACCCCGGGGCTCACCATCTACCGCGCCGTGCTGGCGCAGGCCTGCGCCGAGGCCGGGGAGCTCGACAGAACCCGAGAGCTGCTCGACCGCGCCCGTGAGGCTGCGTTCGCCACGGGGGAGGACACCGGTTGGCTGAACGCGCACATGCAGTGGGCGAAGGCCGCAGTGGCCATCGGTGACCTCGACACCGCACAGGCCATGTGGGAGCGACTGGCGCCGTTTCGCGATCTGGCCATCTTCACCCTCGCCACCATCAGCCCTGTTGCCGGTCACTACGTGGGCCGTCTGGAGCACCTGCTCGGACACCTGGACGACGCGAACACGTCGTTCGCACGCGCCCACGAGCTGCATCAGCGCCTCCGGGCCCCGCAGTTCGTGGCCCGCACCGAGGTGCGCTGGGCGGAGATGTTGGTCGACCGGAACCGGCCAGGCGATCGTGCCCGAGCCCGCGAACTCGCCCAGACCGCACGCACCGCGTCGGCGGGCCGCCCCGGCTGGGACTGGATCGAGCGTGACGCTGTCGCCGTGTCGGACCGAGCGACCTGACCCGATCGAGAGACCGCTGTGCTCGTGCTCTCACGTGGGCGGAGCCGACCGTGGCGAGCTTGAACGCCAGCACCCTCGACAGTGAGCACCTCGTGCGGGTCGGTCCTCTCGAGGTCGCCTCGCACGACGAGGCCGATCCCCCAGCTGTGCGCTTCCTGCGGATCGCTGGTCCCGACGATGGCGAACGTGTCAGCGATCTGGTGGTTGGAAGCCCTCGTCGGCAGCGGTGAGCGGTCCGATCGGGTTGTTGGTCACCGCGCTCGTCCCCTCAGAGCTTGACGGGCGAGTCCGGGCCGAGGGGGATGCCGAAGAACCACCAGAGCACGAACAGGGCGACCCAGGCGATGGCGATGAACGCCACGTAGGGGATCATCAGGGCGACGATGGTGCCGATGCCGGCCTTGCGCTCGTAGCGCTGGGCGATGGTGACGATGAACGGCAGGTACACCATGAGCGGCGTGACCACGTTGGTGGGTCCGTCGCCGACGCGGTAGGCGGCCAGCACCGTCTGGGGGGCCACACCGAGGCGCACGAAGATCGGGATGAACACCGGGGCGAAGATGGCCCACTTGGGCACCACGCCCGGGATGATGATGTTCAGCAGGAAGATCACCAGGATCATCCCGATGAGCAACGGCAGGGCCCCGAGCCCGGCCGACTCGAGCACGCCTGCGAGCTGCACGGCCAGCACCCGGGGGATGTTCGTGTAGTTGAAGAAGGCGATGAACTGGGCGATCATCAGCAACATGAAGATCAGCCCGGCCAGGCCGGCGAAGGTCTTCGTGACGCCGTCGATCACGTCCGCGCTGCTGGTGATGGTCCCGGCGCCGATGCCGAAGGCGATGCCGCAGGCCAGGAAGATCAGCGTGATCAGGAAGATCAAGCTGGCCATGAAGGGCGTGTTGCCCAGGATGCCGTCGGTCACCGGGTCTCGCAGCGGGGCACCCGGCGGCGCGGTCAGCGCAACGATCACCAGCAGCACGCCGCACATGGCCCGGAAGGCGTACTTCAACCCCTTGGCGTCGGCCTCCACGTCGACCTCGTCGCCCGCCGATGCACCGTCGGACCCGCGCGAGAAGGCCGGGTCACCGGCGGCGGGGTCGTAGGCGCCCAGGCGGGGCTCGACGATCCGCTGGGTCACCAGCACCGCCACCGCCGCCAGCACCACCGAGGAGGCCATGGCGAAGTACCAGTTCGACGTGACCGCGATCGGGGCGGCATCGGTGAGGCCGATGGCCTCGTTGGTGACCTCGGTGAGCATGGAGTCGATCGGCGTGATCAACACGTTCACCGCGAAGATCGCGCTCACGCCCGCATAGGCCGCGGCCATGCCGGCCAGCGGATGTCTCCCCAAGGTCACGAACGCCGTGGCCGCCAGTGGGATCAGGATCAGGTAGCCGGCGTCGGAGGCCACGCTCGACAGCACGCCCACGAAGATGATGAAGAA
>CAZIVZ010000100.1:0-9563 GCA_964542495.1 uncultured Aquihabitans sp. | reverse complement strand
ACCCAGTGCACCAGCGCGCCCAGCAGGTTGCCGAGGTGGACGTTGCCGGTGGGCTTGATGCCGGAGAAGACGCGGGTCATGGCCGCCGATCCTACGGGGGGACCCCCGCTGACCTGCGGTCGGTTCGCATCGCTGGACGAACCACAGCGGTGTAACTAGCGTGTGGCCATGGCCTACGAGGTGCAGACCACCGGGTTCGAGGGACCGTTCGACCTCCTGCTGCACCTGATCATCGGCGAGCAGGTGGACCTCTACGAGATCTCGCTGGCTCGGATCGTCGACGCGTACCTCGCCGAGCTCGACAAGATGGGCCAGGCCGAGCACCTCGACCTCGAGGTGGCCACCGAGTTCCTCCTCATCGCCGCCACCCTCGTGGAGCTCAAGGCCCGGCGCCTCCTGCCCGAGGACGCCCAGGTCGACCTCGACGACGAGCTCGGCCTCTGGGAGGAGCGAGACCTGCTCCTCGCCCGCCTGGTGGAGTGCAAGACCTTCAAGGACGCCGCCCTGCTGCTGTCGCGCCTGGCCGACGACGCCAGCCGCTCGTTCCCCCGCACCGCCGGGCTCGACGAGCGCTACCTCGACCTCGCTCCCGATCTGCTCGCCGGTGTCACCCCGGCAGACCTCCACGCCGCGTTCGGCCGGGCCATCGCCCCCAAGCCGGTGCCGCGCGTGGACCTCGAGCACGTGGCCCCGGCCCGCATGAGCGTCACCGAGGCGGTGGCCGAGCTGGTCGATGAGCTGCCTCGCGTCGGTCGCATCAGCTTCCGCGATCTCACCGGCGCCCTGGTGGAGCGCCTCGAGGTGGTCGTGCGGTTCCTGGCCGTGCTCGAGCTCTACAAGCAGGGCCTGGTGGAGCTGGACCAGCCCACGACCTTCGGCGAGCTCACCATCACCTGGCTCCACGCCGAGCCAGACGACGACGACCGGTCGGTGTTCGCCGACATCGCCGGGCGCATCGACGTCTACGAAGGCTGACCCGTGGCCCAGAGCGAGGCCGCCAAGGCCATCGAGGCCATCTTGATGGTCGCCCAGGAACCGGTCGACCCCCACCTGCTGGCCCAGCTCCTCGAGGTGGCGCCGGCACGGGTGGAGGAGCTCTGCGACGAGCTGCGCACCACCTACGAGGCCGACGACCGCGGCTTCGTGCTGGCGCGCGTGGCCGGCGGCTACCGCTTCCAGTCCCACGCGGACATGGCGCCGTACGTGGAGCGGTTCGTGCTGGAGGGCCAGAGCGCCCGGCTGTCGTCGGCGGCGCTGGAGACGCTCGCCATCGTGGCGTACAAGCAGCCCATCTCCCGGGCCCAGGTGGCCGCCATCCGGGGCGTCAACGTCGACGGGGTGATGCGCACCCTCCAGCAGCGTGGCTACATCGAGGAGGTGGGCCGAGACCCCGGGCCGGGACAGGCCACGCTGTTCGGCACCAGCCGGGAGTTCCTCGAGCGTCTCGGCCTGGACCGCATCGAGGACCTGCCCCCCATCGCCGATCTGTTCCCCTCCGCCGAGGTCATGGAAGCACTCGAGCAGGGCCTGCGGACCGACCGCCCGGCGCCGCCGGCCGAGGTGCTCGACCTGTCCGACGGCGCGCCGCCCCCGCCGGAGGCCGACGAGCCCACGGAACCCCCGGCCGGTCCCTGATGGAGACCCAGCCCACCGGGGAGCGGCTCCAGAAGGTGCTGGCCCGGGTGGGTCTGGGCAGCCGCCGGCTGTGCGAGGAGCTGATCGAGGACGGGCGGGTCACCGTCAACGGCGAGGTGGCCCTGCTGGGGCGGCGGGTCGACGTCGACCACGACCGCGTGGAGGTCGACGGCGCACCGATCGGGGTGCGCCCCGGCCTCGTCCACTACCTCCTCAACAAGCCGGCCGGCGTCATCACGACCGCCTCGGACCCCCAGGGGCGGCCCACGGTGCTGTCGCTGGTGCCACCCGAGCCCCGGGTGTTCCCCGTCGGTCGCCTCGACCTCGACACCGAGGGCCTCCTGCTGCTCACCAACGACGGCGAGCTGGCCAACCGGATCGCCCACCCCTCCCACGGCGTCGAGAAGGAGTACCTCGCCGAGGTGGAGGGGGAGCCCTCCCGAGCTGCGCTCCGCCACCTGCGGGAGGGGATCGACCTCGAGGACGGCCGCACCGCCCCGGCCCAGGCGTCGCTCGTGGCCCCCACGCTGGTGAAGCTGGTGATCCACGAAGGGCGCAACCGCCAGGTCCGGCGCATGCTCGACGCGGTGGGCCACCCGGTGCTCCGCCTGATCCGCACCCGCATCGGTCCGATCTCGGACCGGCGGCTCGCACCGGGCGCCTGGCGGACGCTCACCGCCGCCGAGCTGCGGTCGCTGGAGGCGGCGCTGGCCGAGCCCACCGATCTGGGGGCCTACCCGGGTACCGGCGGTCGGTAGCATCGCCGCGATGCCCACCGCCGTCCGAGCCCTCCGCGGCGCAACCACCGCCGACGCCGACACCCCCGAGCAGATCGCCGAGCGCACCGTGGGGCTGCTCGAGGAGATGTTCGCCCGCAACGGGGTGAACCACGACGACCTGATCAGCATCTGGTTCACCGTCACCGAAGACCTCACGTCGGCCTTCCCGGCCTCCGGTGCCCGCACCATGGGCCTGGGCGACGTGCCACTGCTGTGCGCCCGGGAGATCCCCGTGCCGGGCAGCACGCCGCGCTGCATCCGGGTGCTGGCCCACCTCACCACCGACCGGTCCCGCACCGAGCTGCGCCACGTGTACCTCGAGGGCGCGGTCAACCTCCGCGACGACCTGCCCGGCTGAGGGCATCCCATGTCCGAGCGCACCGGCCCCGAGCGGGCCCAGATCATGGGGACCGGCCTGATCGGTGGCTCGATCGGCCTGGCGCTGCGCGCCCAGGGCTGGCACGTCACCGGCACCGACGCAGACCCGGCCGGCGAGGCCCGGGCGCTCGAGCTCGGCGCCATCGACGCCGTGGGGCTCGACCCCGACGCCACCGTCACCTTCGTGGCCGTCCCGGTGCGCGCCATCGCCGCTGAGGCCCGCCGCGCCCTCTCCGCCACGCAGGGCGTGGTGACCGACGTCGGGTCGGTCAAGGCATCGGTGGTGGCCGACGTGGCCGACGACCGCTTCGTGGGGGGCCACCCCATGGCCGGCTCCGAGCAGCTCGGGGTCGACGGTGCCAGCGCAGACCTGTTCGAGGGCGCCGTCTGGGTGCTCACCCCGGTGGCCGGCACCGACTCCGACGGGTTCGCTGCGGTGGCGTCGGTGGTGCGCAGCCTCGGCGCCGAGGTGGTGGCGCTCACGCCCGAGCGACACGACGCGCTGGTGGCGGTGGTCTCCCACGTGCCCCACCTCACCGCCGCCGCCCTCATGGGCATCGCCGACGAGCGGGCCGAGGAGCACGCCGCGCTGTTGCGCCTCGCCGCCGGCGGCTTCCGGGACATGACCCGCATCGCGGCGGGCACGCCCACCATCTGGCCCGACATCTGCAGCGAGAACCGAGACGCCATCGTGGAGGTGATCGACCGCCTCGGCCTGGAGCTCGGCCGCCTGCGAGACATGGTCGCCCACCACGACCGCGCCCAGCTGCTGGCCACGTTGGAGCGGGCCCACCGCGCCCGGCGGAACCTCCCGAGTCGCGTGGCCCAGCCCGGCGAGGTGGTGGAGCTGCGGGTGCCGGTGCCCGACCGCGAGGGCGCCCTGGCCGAGGTGACCACGCTGGCCGCCGAGCTGGGCGTCAACATCGCCGACCTCGAGATCGCCCACTCCAGCGAGGGCGACCGCGGCGTGCTCATCCTGCTCGTCCCCACCACCGGTGCCGAGGCGTTCCGCGCCGGTCTGGCGGCGCGCGGCTACCGCCCGGCCCTGCGGGCGCTGGGGTGAAGCTCCCGGACCCGCTCCCGATCGTGCCCGTGGCCGGACCCCTCGACGCCGACGTCGCGGTGCCCGGGTCCAAGTCGATCACCAACCGGGCCCTGGTGTGCGCCGCGCTGGCCGACGGTCCGTCCACCCTCCGGGGCGCCCTGTTCGCCGACGACACCGAGGCCATGGTGGGGGTGCTGCGAGCGCTCGGCATCGACGTCACGGTCGACGCGGCTGCGGCCACGATGACCGTGGCCGGCACGAGCGGGCGGGTGCCCGCCTCGGCGGAGGAGGTCGACGTCCGCCAGTCGGGTACCACCGCCCGCTTCGCCCTCCCGCTGCTGGCGCTGGGGGAGGGGGCCTACCGCGTCACCGCCCACCCCCAGATGCAGGCCCGGCCCATGGCCGCCACGTTCGCCGCCCTGGCCGAGCTCGGGGCCGGGATCGAGCCGACCGGAACCCAGGGCCACCTGCCGGCCACGGTGCGCGCGGGCGGGCGCAGGTCGGGCACGGTGCGGGTGCCGGGCGACGTGTCGAGCCAGTTCCTCTCCGGTCTGCTGCTGGCCGCTCCCTGCCTGCCCGACGGGCTGGTCATCGAGGTCACCACCGACCTCGTGTCGCGGCCCTACGTCGAGCTCACGATCGCGGTCATGGAGGCGTTCGGCGCCCGGGTCGACCAGCCCGACCCCCGGACCTTCGCCGTCGACGCCACGGGCTACCGCGGCTGCACCTACGACGTGGAGCCCGACGCCAGCGCGGCGTCCTACCCGCTGGCGGCCGCGGCGATCTGCGGGGGTCGGGTACGCGTCGCCGGGCTCACGGACCGGGCGTTGCAGGGCGATGTGGCCTTCGGCGCCGTCCTGGCCGCCATGGGCGCCGAGGTGCGCCGGGACGGCTCGGGCACCGAGGTCCGCGCCGAGCGGGGGAGCCTCGCCGGGGGCACCTTCGACCTCACCCACTTCTCCGACACCGCCCAGACGCTGGCCGTGGTGGCCCCGTTCGCCCGAGAGCCGGTCACCGTCACCGGCATCGGGTTCATCCGCCGCAAGGAGATCGACCGCATCGCGGCCGTGGCCACCGAGCTCGACCGCTGCGGCATCCGGGTCCGCACCGACGCCGACGGGTGGACGATCTGGCCCGGCACCCCGTCGTCCAGCGTGGTGCAGACCTACGACGACCACCGCATGGCCATGAGCTTCGCCCTCGTCGGGCTGGCGGCGCCGGGCATCGCCATCGCCGATCCGGGGTGCGTGGCCAAGACCTTCCCGGGCTACTGGGACCTGCTCGACGACCTGCGTCGCGGCGCAACGCCCTAGATTCCCCTGACGTGCCCGATGCCCCTGACTCCCCCCACGAGCACGCCGTGCTCGTGATCGCCATCGACGGTCCCGCTGGGTCGGGCAAGTCCACCGTCGGAAAGCGCCTGGCCGCGCAGCTGGGCCTCGAGTACCTCGACACCGGCGCCATGTACCGCGGCGTCACCTTCGCCGCCCTCCGGCGCGGGATAGACCCGGCCGAGGCCGACGTCGTCGCGCGCCTGGCCCGCCAGGTGGAGCTGGAGCTGGCCGAGGACCGCCTCGTGGTCGACGGGGTCGACGCGTCCATCGAGATCCGGGGTCCCGAGGTCACCCGGGCCGTCAGCATCGTGGCCGCCAACCCCGAGGTGCGAGCCGAGCTGGTGCGTCGCCAGCGGGAGTGGGCCGCCGAGCGGGGGGGCGGCGTGCTCGAGGGCCGAGACATCGGCTCGGTGGTGTTCCCCGACGCCGCCCTCAAGGTGTACCTGACCGCGGCGCCCGAGGTGCGGGCCGCCCGGCGCTCCCAGGAGGTCACCGACCTCAGCTACGAGACCGTGGCCGCCGACCTGGCCCGGCGCGACGCGCTCGACCAGGGCCGCGCCGACAGCCCGCTGTCGCTGGCCGACGGGGCCGTCGTGGTCGACACCACCGACCGTGAGATCGACGACATCGTGGCCGACCTGGCGGCCCGCCTGCCGTGAGCACCCCGACCCACACCGGCCGCAACGACGCCCGGCCCGGCACCCGCGCCGAGCTCGCCTTGTACGGGTTCGTGCGGGCGGTCCTGCTGGGGTTCGGTCGGGTGTGGCTCCGGGTCTCGGCTCGCGGCCGGGAGCACGTGCCCGCCGAAGGTGCCTTCATCCTGGCGCCGGTGCACCGCTCCAACATCGACTTCCTGCTGGTGCTGATCTGCACCCGCCGCCGGGTGCGCTTCCTGGCCAAGGACACGCTGTTCGTGGGCTTCTGGGACAAGCTGTTCACCGCGCTCGGCGGCATCCCCGTGGCCCGCGGCACCGCAGATCGCGAGGCGCTGCACACCTGCATCGCGGTGATCGAGGCCGGTGAGCCGCTGGTGGTGTTCCCCGAGGGCACCCGCCAGTTCGGGCCCGAGGTGCAGGAGCTCTTCGACGGCTCGGCCTTCATCCAGAGCCGCACCGGCGTCCCCATCGTGCCGGTGGGCATCGGCGGGTCCGAGACGGCCATGCCCAAGGGGGCGAAGTTCATCAAGCCCCAGCGGGTGCGCCTGGTGATCGGCCCGCCTCTGCCGGCCACGGATGCCGTGGGCCCCAAGGCGAAGCGGGCCGCCATCAAGGCCCGAACCGCCGAGCTGCACGGCGTGATCCAGGACCTGTTCGACCAGGCCCAGGAAGCGGCCGGGACCCCCAACCGACCCTGAGGGTCGGGGGAGCTGTCAGCTTGAATCTGCTGCTCGCCAGGTGCGTCGGCCGGCTGACAGGAGCCAGGCGGCAGCGGCAACCGCGAGGACGCCGATGACGAGGGCCCCGACCGTGTAGGACGCGCCTCCCATGGACATCCACACGATCAACGGCAATCCCAGCGCCCCCAAGGCACACGCCGCAGCGCAGGCCCAGATCAGAACTGCTACGAGCCGTCGCACGTCCAAACACTATTGGCCCCCACCGCTCAGCCGCGCGTCAATCGTCCCGGCACGAGCCGGTCCCGCGCCAGGTCAGCGCTCGGTGGAGGTCGGCGGCGGGGCTACATCGAGCGGGGTCGGGCGAACACCTCTCGGACCATCGGCTCGAAGTGCTCGAGCGGGTAGTACTCGCGGTCGGGGTCGAACGCCTGCTGGTCCCAGTCGTCGGCGAAGGTGGCCGCAAGCTCGTAGAACGGCTCGCCCTCGTACTGGTCCCGAGCGTTCACGTCGCCGCCGAAGTGGTGGTAGTAGTGCCGGCCCTGGAAGTCCTGGTGCACCCGGATGGCATCGTGGACCTCGGGGCGCACGTAGGGCTTCAAGATGGCAGCGGCGATCGCCGGGTGGTTGAACACGCTGATCAGCTTGCCGATGTCGTGGCAGAGGCTGGCCACGATGAGCTCGGTGTCGGCGCCCGCCTGCTCGGCCATGGTGGCCGTCTGGAGCGAGTGCACGAGCTGGTTGGCGTTGAACCCGTCGGTGATGCCCTCCAGGCGCCGGAGCATGCCGAGCACCTCTTCGGCCACCCGCGGCTGGTTCTTCATGGTCTCGGCACCGATCACCGCCCACTGCTCGGCGGTGGACTGGTCCATCCGGGTGAAGCTGCTCATGGTCGCCATTCTGCCCGGCGTGCGGGCGGGTTCGGAAGGCGCCCGGGTCGTCGGCGGCGCTACAGGGCGGCGAGGACGTCGGCGGCGTGCACCGATCGCTCGTCGACCTTGGGTCGGTCGGCTACGGGCCCACCGAGGACCAGCGTGGCCAGCGAGTCGATGCCGGACAGGAGGTCTCGCAGGTTGCGCGGTGGCGGGAAGTACTCGTCCTCCTCGGTGATGCGCACCTCCTCGACGCCGCCGAGCGGGGCCAGGGTGGTGATCACCTCCTCCACCAGCGATTCCGGGGCCGACGCACCGGCGGTCACGCCGACGGTGCCCGTCAGGTCGTCGGGCAGCTCGGCGGCCGAGTTGATGCGCAGCACGCGAGGGGTGCCCGCCTCCACCGCCAGCTTCTGCAACGCCACCGTGTTGGAGGAGTTGGGCGAGCCGATGACCACCACGGCGTCGCAGCGGGCGGCGATCTCGGCCAGGGCGCCCTGGCGGTTGGTGGTGGCGAAGCAGAGGTCGGAGCGTCCGGGGGTCCACAGCTCGGGCCAGCGCTCGCGGGTGGCGTCGAGCACGCCCTGCCAGTCCCGGTGGCTGAGCGTGGTCTGCGCCAGCATCGCCACCGGCTCGTCGAAGTGGGGGAGGGCCGCCACCTCGCCCACGCTCTCCACCCGGTGGATCGCGTCGGGGGCCACGGCCATGGTGCCCACCGCCTCCTCGTGGCCCTCGTGACCGACGTAGACGATGCGGTAGCCCTTGCCCGCCCGCACCTTCACCTCGTGGTGGACCTTGGTGACCAGGGGACAGACGGCATCGACCACGTAGCCGCCGTTGGCCCGGGCTGCGGCCACCACCTCGGGAGCCGACCCATGGGCCGACAGCATGAGCGGGCGGCCCGGGGGAACGTCATCGACGTCGTCGACGAAGATCACGCCCCGCTCCTCGAACCGCTGCACCACCGACTGGTTGTGGACGATCTCGTGGTAGCAGTAGACGGGTGGCTCGAAGGCCCGCACCATCCAGGCCAGGGCCTTGATCGCCATCTCCACCCCGGCGCAGAACCCCCGGGGTGCGGCCAGCAGGACCTTGTCGACAGGCATCGGGGGCGATCCTACCGGCCGTCTCGCCGGTAGGATCGGCCGCCATGTCCGCTCCTCGGGTCCTCGCCGTCGCGCCCGGGTCCCCAGCGGAGCGGGCCGGCGTGACCGTCGGCGACGAGGTCCTGGCCGTCGACGGCGAGTCGCCCCGCGACATCATCCGCTGGACCTGGCTGACCGACGACGCCGATCCGGTGCTCGAGATCCGGCGGGGCGGGCTCGAGCTGGACGTTCCGGTGGCCAAGGCCGCCGGCGAGCCGCTCGGGGTCGAGGTGCACTCGGCGTTGTTCGACCAGCTCCGCACCTGCGACAACCACTGCGAGTTCTGCTTCATCTACCAGCTGCCGCCCGGCATGCGGAAGAGCCTCTACCTGAAGGACGACGACTACCGGTTGAGCTTCCTCTACGGGAACTTCACCACCCTCACCCGGTTCACCGAGGCCGACCTCGAGCGGGTGGTCACCGAGGGGCTGTCGCCGCTCAACGTGAGCATCCACGCCACCGACCCGGCCACCCGCAACGACCTGCTGCGCAACCGCCGGGGCGGCCCGTCGTTGCGCTGGCTGCGCGCCCTGCTCGACCACGGGGTGGAGGTGCACGGCCAGGTGGTGTGCTGCCCGGGGCTCAACGACGGTGCGGTGCTGGACCAGACGCTGGCGCGCGTGCTGGACCGCTTCCCCGAGCTGGCCAGCCTCTGCGTGGTGCCCCTGGGCATCAGCCGGCACAACACCGAACCCCGGATGCGGGCCACCACCCCGGCCGAGGCCGCGGCGGTGGTGGACTGCATCGAGACCTGGCAGCAGGTCTTCCTCGACGTGGTCGGCCACCGGCTCGTGTTCGCGGCCGACGAGTACTACCTGCTGGCCGGGCGCCCGTTCCCGCCCGCTGACGCCTACGAGGGCTTCGCCATGCACGAGGACGGCGTCGGCATGGCCCGCACCTTCGAGGCCGAGTTCACCGGCGCCACCGACCAGGTCGCCCGACCCCGGGACGGGTTCTTCGCCTGGGCCGACGCCACCAGCGCCCCGGCCGCCCCGGGTGGGCGCTACGAGGCCGCCGGTGACCTCGGCGCCCCCGCCGAGGG
>CAZIVZ010000099.1:0-9580 GCA_964542495.1 uncultured Aquihabitans sp. | reverse complement strand
GATCCCTCGAGCGAAGTACGACTGGTCCGACAGCACGAACCGCCAGTTGGCGACGTAGGCCAGCGCGGCCAGGGCGTCGTTGCGGATGTCGGTCAGGCGCCACGCCGGCAGCCACGCTCGTGACGCCACCGCCACCGCCGCCAGGACCACGAGCAGGGCGGGAAGCAGGCGCCGGAACCGACGGGCCCAGAACGCCCGGCCATCGATCCTCCCGCGCGCCTCCCACTCGCCCAGCAGCAACCGGGTGATGAGGAAGCCGCTCACCACGAAGAAGACGTCGACCCCGAGGAAACCTCCCTGGAGCCGACCCAGGTGGAACGCGACCACCGCCCCCACCGCCAGGGCGCGCAGCCCGTCGAGCGCCGGGAGGTGGCGAGCCTCTGAAACGGACATGACCTACGTCACGCTACCGCCGGCCCGACCGCCCACCCCAGAGCCAGCGCCACCCCCGCCTGGTTCTCCTTGCACGAGGTGGCCCCGCGGGGCGCCCGGTGCAAGCAGAACCCGTGGCACCGGGAGGCTGGCACCGGCCAGGCCGAGCGACGACAATGGGCCCATGTTCGAAGTCGCCGCCATCATCGTGGTCCTCGTCGTCGCCATCCCGGTCGGTGTCCTCATGTCCGGAGCGGTGGCGGCCGCCATCCTCGGCGGCCTCGTCAAGGCCGACGTCGACCACAGCTACGCCGGCAGCGAGCTGCTCGAGACCAACCGGTAGCACCCGGTACCGCCAGCCGGGCGGGCTGGCCCTCAGGCCCGGCCGCGGTGCGCCCAGGCCTCGATCTCGACGTTGGCGTCGAAGGGCAGGCGCGCCACCTGGAACGCCGAGCGCGCCGGCCGAGGCTCACCGAACGCGGCGGCGTAGCGCTCGTTGAACTCGCCGAACCGGTCCAGGTCGGCGAGGAAGCAGGTGGTCTTCACCACGTGCTCGAGGCCGAGCCCGTGCTCGGCGAGGCGGTCGCGCAGGTTGGCGAGGGCCTGGTCGACCTCGCCGACGAAGTCGGCCACCAGGGCACCGTCTCGCAGGCCGAGCTGGCCCGAGACCACGACCCAGTCGCCCGCCTCCACCGCCGGTGTGTAGGGAAGTCCGGTGGGGTTGGTCATGAGATCGGTCTCCTCGTGGGTAGGTCGGGGGGAGCGCCCTGGTGCAGCCAGACGGCCGCAGCCACGGCGGCGAAGACGGCGTCCGAGCCGTTGACGGGCGGCCCGGGGGTGGGGTCGATCTCCACCTCGATCAATGGTGTGTCGACGGCGCGGAGCACCCCGAACGACCGGATCGTGAGGTCGTGCACCTCGCCGCCCTCGTCGACCGCCAACGCCTCGCTGGTGATCCAGCCCAGCGCCATGTGGGCGGCGCCCACCGCGTAGGACCGCAGGACCACCCGATCGAGCGGATCGCCGGCCGCCACCCGCACCCGGACGCGACCGTCGGTCACCTCGGCCTCGGCCACGGCGCCCTCGGGGGTCCTGACCGGCTCGAGGCGGCCGCGAGCACCCGCCAGCAGCACCACGGCCTCGGCCCAGCCCGCGCCGCGGATGGTGCTCGACGTGGGCGGACCGGGACGGTCCAGCTCCACCACCTCGAGGCCGGGAGCCATTGCGGCCACGGCAGCCTCGATCCCGGGCGTCCGCACCACGTGCAGCAAGCCGGTGCCGTCGGCACGGGCACCGCCCGCCACCGGCGGGCGCTTGGGCCCCTGACGGACGACGTCCTCGCGAGACCAGAGCACCCGCACGGCGCGCCCGTGCTCATCGGCCAGGCGGCGGGCGACCGCCGGCAGCGGCGAGGTGACCTTGGCGCCGAACGCCCCGCCGTTGGCGAGCGGGGGAGCCGGCTCACCACCCGGCTCGCACCACGAGGCATCGGTCTCCAGGTACGCCGGCTCCACCCACGACGTGCGCAGCGTGGCCGCCCAGTCGCCGGGCGGCACGGCCAGGGGCGGCTCGCTGCCCACCGTGGTCCGTCGTCCCTGCACCTTGCCGGCGAGCCGGCGCGCTTCGGTCAGGGTCTCGGCGACCACCCACCCGCCCCGTCCCTCGGGCACCGCCACCAGGGCGTCGACCGGCGCGCCGTCGTCGGCGAAGCCACCCCGCCCGAGGGCCACGTCGGGGCGCACCGCCTGTGGCGTCCGACCTTCGATCGCCGCCCGCCGAGCGGCGGCGTCGAGATCTCGCTGCCCGTGCCGGACCGGTGCGTCGAGCAGGTCCCAGGCCTCGACCACCGTCTGCCACCCGGTGCACCGGCACAGGTGGGCCTGCAACGCCCGCTCCACCGAGGTGTGGTCGGCGACCGGACCCTCGCGACCGCGCAGCGAGGCCAGCCGCACCACGATGCCCGGGGTGCAGAACCCGCACTGGCTGCCCCCGGTCGCGCACAACGCCTCGGACCACGCCGAGGCTGCCTCCGGCGCCAGACCGTCGATCGTGGTGATCGCGCGTCCGGCCACGCGTCGCACCGGCGTCACGCACGCCACCCGCGGCGCGCCGTCGATCAGCACGGTGCAACAGCCGCACTGACCCTGGGGGCTGCACCCGTCCTTGGGACCGCGGAGGCCGAGCCGGTCGCGGAGGGCTTCGAGCAGGGACGCCCCGTCGTCGGGTACCGCCACCGGCTGCCCGTCGACCGCGAACGACACGGTGGGGGCCTCGGGCGAGGAGGGCGGCTCAGTCGTCACGGGACGAGGTTACGAGGTGAGCCGACAGGCGAACCGACCGAAGAGCACGGCATGGGTAAACCGAGGCGCCAGCCGAGGTCCACCCCATCTGGCAGCGACGACGGTTCGACTCTCCGCCAGGGCTCTCCTGAGGTGAGCCGACAGGCGAACCGACCGAAGAGCACGGCATGGGTAGACCGAGGCGCCAGCCGAGGTCCGCACCGCACCCCCCACCATCCGCGCCCGACCCGCCCTCTCCTTGTAGAACAACCATCGCGCGACCAGGTCGGGCAGCGGGTCGTACGGCCCCAGGATCGACCTGGACCAGTCGCCGAGAACCAGGAGAACTGATCGTGTCGGGTCCACCCAACCCCGACCCTCCGGATGGGCCCGGAGGGCTCGTCGTCATGTTGCGGGACGAGCCTCGTGCCGCAGCGCGCGCCCTCGCGTCAGAGCTCGGTGCCGAGCTGGTGGTCGGCGGCGACGCCACCGAGGCCCTGGTGGAGCGCCTGGCCACCGCAGTCGGCCGAGGGCCCCGGCTCGACCTCGACACCCTCGATGAGGCCGTGCGGCGCGCCGAGGAGACCCGTGATCGCACCCGGGCCTCGGTGGCCGAGCAGCTCTCGCAGAAGCTCCACACCGCGCTGGCCATCCACCCCGAGACGTTGCGCCGCGCCGCGGCCGAGGTGATCGAGAGCCGTGGCCGCGCCACGCTCGCCCAGCGCCGCACCCTCCCCCGTGCGTCCGCCCGCCTCCGCACCGCCGCCTGCGGCGTGCTCGCGCTGTCCGGGGTGGTCGTGGCCGGGCTCGGGGCGCTGGCGGGCGGCATCGCCGTCGTCGTGCTGGGCGTGCTCGCCGCCGCCGCCAGCCGGCAGCTCGAAGCCCGGCGGGTGCGACGATCCATCGCACCGCACCTCGACGCCGAGGTGGCCGTCGCCGGCGCCACCCGGCGTTGGGAGCAGCTCGTAGGGGTCGGTGTTGCACCGGCCGACGTGGAAGCCGTGGTGGCGCGATACGACCCTCAGCACGACCTGGTGGCCGATCTCATCGGGCACCACCCGGCCGTGCGGGCGGCCGACCACCTGGCTTCGGTGCGTCAGGAGGCCCTCGACGCCGCCACCCAGACGCTCATCCACCGCGCCGCCGGCGCGTCGTCGGGCGGGCCGCCCACCACCACCGTGGTGGCCTCCCCCTACGACGGGCTCAGCGAGGAGCGCTGTCGCATCCTGCATCGGCGGCTGCTGGCGCTGCCCACCTCGTTGCGGGTGATCGTGGTGCTGGCCCCGGGACCCAACAGCGACGACGGCCGCATCCTCGACCTCACCGACCCGCCCGAGGTCGACACGAGGGCAGACCTGTCCACCGGCCGCTGACCCGAGCGGAGGCCCAAAACGGGAGAAGCCGGGCCCGAAGGCCCGGATCCCGACAGGAAGCACACCACCGGACGAGCCGGGACCGCTTCACGCGACGATGGTAGCCCCGAACGCCCCGACGTGCCCGACGCGGGGGGAGCGGCAGGTCAGCTGAACGAGGAACCGCAGCCGCAGGTGCGTTGGGCGTTGGGGTTGTCGATCGAGAACCCGGCCTGGTTGAGGCCGTCCTTGTAGTCCAGCGTGGCGCCGGTGAGCATCTGGGCGCTCGACGGGTCGACCACGACCTTCACGCCGCCGTAGTCGGCGGTGACGTCGTCGGCGGCCACATCGGTGTCGAAGAACATCTCGTAGCTGAAGCCCGAACAGCCGCCGGGCCGGACGGCCACGCGCAACGCCAAGGCCTCGTCGCCCTCGGCCTCGATCAGTTCCTGCACCTTTACAGCAGCGGTGTCGGTGAGCGCGATCACGTGTTCCTCCTCAGACGGATGCCTCCCCAATGCTACCCAGCGCACCACCGGATGCACCCCCCGAGGATCGGCGTTCGTCGCCGGTACCCTGAGCACGTGCCCGCGACTCCCTCAGACCGCCCCACGCCCGAGGACCTGCGCACGCTGCTGCGAGGGGTGATCGACCCCGAGCTGGGCAGCGACATCGTGGAGCTCGGCATGGTGCGGGACGTCACGATCGACCACGAGGGCGCCGTGGTGGTCACCATCGCCCTGACCACGTCGGGCTGCCCGCTGCGGGCCCAGATCCAGCGGGATGTGCGCACCCGGGTGGGTTCGGCCCCCGGCGTCACCTCGGTCGCCCTCGACTGGACCGAGATGACCGCCGAGCAGAAGGCCACGGCCATGAACAAGGCACGGTTCAACGTGTCTCAGCGCGCCGAGGAGACGGCCATCGGCCCCACCACCAAGGTGATCCTGGTGGCGTCCGGCAAGGGCGGCGTGGGCAAGTCATCGGTCACCGCCAACCTGGCCGCGTCGCTGGCCCTGCGCGGCCTGAAGGTGGGCGTGCTCGACGCCGACGTGTGGGGCTTCTCGATCCCCCGGATGCTCGGCGTCTCGGGCCGCCTGGAGGGCCGGGCCGACGGAGACCGCAGGCAGATGCTCCCGATCGAGCGACCCGTGGGCGACGGGGTGCTGCGGATCATCTCCATGGGGTTCCTGGTGGAGGACGAGGAGAGCGCCCTCATGTGGCGGGGCCTGATGCTCAACCGCGGGGTGCAGCACTTCCTCCAGGACGTGCTGTGGGGGGACGACCTCGACTACCTCCTGGTCGACATGCCGCCCGGCACCGGCGACGTCCAGATGGGCGTGGCCAAGATGGTGCCGCGCAGCGAGGTCGTCGTGGTCACCACCCCGGCGGTCGCGGCCCAGAAGGTGGCCATCCGGGCGGTGTCGATGGCCCGGAAGTCGTTCCTGCGCGTGGCCGGGGTCATCGAGAACATGAGCGACTTCACCTGCGACCACGGCCAGCGCTATGCCCTGTTCGGCTCCGGTGGCGGCGCCGCCCTGGCCGCCGATGCCGGCGTGCCGCTGCTCGGGTCGGTGCCCATCGAGCACGCGGTGGCCGAGGGGGGCGACGTGGGCGAGCCGGTGGCGCTGGGGACCGGGCCGGCGGCCGAGGCGTTCCGGGCCATCGCCGAGCGCATCGTGACCGACGCCGTGCCGCCCGCGGCCATGGCCGGGTGCTCGGCGCACCTGCTCGACGCCATGGTGGCGGCGCTCGACGCCGCCGACGCCGCGGCGGCCGAAGCCTGAGGCCTGAGGCGGCGCGACACCTCGGCCGCGCCGCGGATCAGCGCATGCGCAGGCCGCGCAGCGCCTCGGGCAGCTCGCCCACCACGGGTCGAAGCACCGGCGCACCCGAGGCAGGCACGGCGCACGCCTGCGGTTCGGTGGACGAGTCGAAGCCTGGGCCCCGCAGGATCAGCCGGCAGCCCAGCTCGGTCTCGACCGACAGCGACTCGCCCAGTTCCTCCACCACGTCGATCACCACGCCGTCGGCGCCCGGGTACTGCTGGCGCAGGTACTCAGGTGCGAACACGGCCACGCCGCCCACATCGCCCACCTGCTCCTGGTCGGGGCCCGGCCAGAAGTCCTCGTACAGGAAGGGGGCGGTGGACTCGCAGCACCCGGTGCCGATCGTGACGGTGAGGGTGCCGGACCGGCGACCGCGCATCTCGGCGATGACCTCGAGCGCCCGTGGGGTGGCGGTGACCTCCATGACCCCACGGTACGCACCGCGGATCGGGCTCGCACCGTCCCCGAGCCCAGCGCCAGCCCGAGGGTACGGTGAGCCCATGAAGATCCGCTCCCTCGCCCTCGTGGCTGCAGCCCTGTTCCTCCCCCTCACCGCGGTGGCCTGCGGCGACAGCGGGAACGACAAGCCCGACTCGGCCGGAGTCACGAAGCAGCTCATCAAGGCGGGCATGCCCGAAAAGCAGGCCGAGTGCGTCGGCAAGGCGCTCGAGGACGCCGGCCTCACCTACGACGACTACACCAAGGTGTCGCAGGACTCGGCGTCGGTGGCCAGCGACCCGAAGTTCCGGAAGTACCTCACCGCCGCCGTCAAGTGCGTCACCGGTGGGTCCGACATCTCGATCCCCGACGTCTCGATCCCCGACGTATCCATCCCCGACGTCGGCAACTGATCGGACCGTGCGCACCCTCACCCCCGCCCGCGCCCTCGCCGCCGCCCTGCTCGCCGTCGCCCTCCCGCTCGGCGTGGCGGCCTGCGGCGACGACGACGGCGGCGGCGACTCCAAGGCCACCACCGACCTGATCGCCGAGCTGCGGGCCAACGGCATGCGCAAGACCCAGGCCGAGTGCGTCGCCCGGGCGTTCGAGGACGCCGAGCTCACCCCCGAGGAGGTGCACGCGGTGGGTGAGGGCAAGGTCGACGACCTCGATGCCGATGCGCTCGAGCTCTACGCCCGCAGCGCCTCGACCTGCCTGGGCGTCACCGTCGAGGTCCCCGGCGGCTGAGCGCAGCACACCGCAGACCACACGCGACGAGGGCCCGGGTCTGGTCGACCCGGGCCCTCGTGGCGTCAGCGGTGGCTGATCAGATGTTGGCGCTCAGCGCCGAGAGGTGGATGTAGTTGTCTCGGCTGCCGCCAGGGTTGGCGTGGATGTGCTTCACCTGCTGGTACGCCCTCAGGCCGTTGATCCCGAGCTCCCGCCCGATGCCGGACTGCTTGTAGCCGCCGAAGGGGCGCTCGGGCGAGATGAGGTGGTAGTCGTTGATCCACACGGTGCCGGTGCGCATGCGGTTGGCCACCGAGCGGGCGCGCTCGGGGTTGCCCGACTGCACGCCGCCGGCGAGGCCGTAGATCGAGTCGTTGGCGATGGCCACGGCCTCGTCGTCGGTCTCGAAGGGGATCACCGACAGCACCGGGCCGAAGATCTCCTCCTGGGCGATCTTGGCCGAGTTGGGCACGCCGGCGAAGATCGTGGGCGTGTAGAAGGCGGCGGCGTCGAGGCCGTCGGCCAGGCCCTCGGGACGGTGGCCGCCGCAGATCGGCTCGCCGACCTCGTCGCGACCGAGGGCCACGTAGCGCTCCACGGTCTCCACCTGGCTCCGGCTCACGAGCGGACCGAGATCGGTGTTGAAGTCCATCTGGTTGCCGATCACGATCTTGCCGGCGCGGTCCACGAGCAGCGAGAGGAACTCGTCGTAGATGCTCTTGTGCACGAGGGCGCGGGTGCCGGACTCGCACACCTGGCCGTTGTGGAAGAACGTGCCCCACAGCACGCAGGCGGCGGCGAGGTCGAGGTCGGCGTCGTCGAGCACGATGTTGGCGCTCTTGCCGCCGAGCTCGAGGGTGACCGGCTTCACGGTGCCCGACGCCAGCTGCATGATGCGGCGACCGACCTCGGTCGAGCCGGTGAAGGCGGTCTTGTCGACCAGCGGGTTGACGGCGAGCTCCTCGCCCGCGGTGCCACCGGGACCGGCCACGATGTTGGCGACACCCGGCGGGAGATCGACCTCCTGGAAGACCTCGCCCAGCATCAGCGCGGTGATCGAGGTGAACGAGGCGGGCTTGAGCACCGAGGTGTTGCCGGCGGCCAGGGCGGGGCCCAGCTTCCAGGCGGCCATGATGAACGGGAAGTTCCACGGGATGATCCCCGTGCACACGCCGTGGGGCTCGTAGCGCACCCAGTTCTGCGACGGCGGGAAGGGGGTGCCGGGGACCTCGATCTCCTCGGCCTCCTCGATGGCCAGCTTGGCGAACCAGCGGAAGGCGCCGGCGGCGCCGGGCACGTCGGCGAACATGGCCTTCTTGATGGTGCCACCGCCGTCGCGGGCCTCCATCTCGGAGAACTTGTCGGCCTTGGCCTCGATGGCGTCGGCGATCTGGTTCAGCTTGGCGCCGCGCTCGGGGCCGCTCATCTTCGGCCAGGGGCCCTCGTCGAACGCCTTGCGGGCGGCCTCGATGGCGCGGACGGAGTCCTCACGGCCGGCCTTGGCGATCTCGGCGATGGCGTCGCCGGTGGCGGGATCGTGGGTGGTGAACGTCTCGCCCGACTGGGCGTCGACGTACTCACCGTTGATGAAGAGCTGGTAGTCGGCCATGGTTGGCGTCCCCTCGTGTGCGCTGCGGATGGGCCCGGCCACCACTTGACCAGACGGTCAGGACGGTACCCCAGCAGAGCGTGGCCTGCCGCCGCGTCCCGCGACGCCCGCGGGTGGTGCGGCTGGGCTCAGCCGGCGGCCCACACCGCCTCGGGGTCGTCGGCGTCGTCGGTGTGCACCGGGCCCTCGTCGCGGAGCTTGCGCAGGTGCGCCCACACGCTGAAGCGGGCCACCGGGTGGAGCACCTCGGGCACATCCGCGTAGATCGAGCGGACCAGGGCGGCGGTGCCGGCACCGTCGGAACCAGCTGCGCGCACCGCCGCCAGCACCTGCGCCTCGCGCTCGAGGCGATGCGTGAGGTAGTCGTCGAGCTTGGCTCGCGGGTCCTCGATCAGGTGCCCGTGGGCCGGGGCGATGGTGCGCAGCGCGGGACGCCACCGCAGCAGCCGCTCGATCGAGCCCAGGTACTCGGCCATGTCCCCGTCGGGGGGCGTGATCACCACCGTGGACCCGTCCATCACGTGGTCGCCGGAGAACAGGAGCCGCTCGCGCTCGAGCAGGAAGCAGAGGTGGTTCGAGGCGTGGCCGGGGGTGTGCACGGCCTGGAGGGTGAACTCGGTGCCCTCCACCGTGTCGCCGTCGGCGAGGTGGCGGTCGCACACCAGGCCGTCGCGGTCGGCGAACGAGAGCACCTCGGCGCCGGTGCGCTCCTTGAGGCCGGCGGCCCCGGGCGAGTGGTCGGGGTGGGTGTGGGTGCAGAGGATCCAGCGGATGCGCCCGCTGCCGGCGGCGGCCACGGCGTCGAGGTGCGCGTCGTCGTGGGGACCCGGGTCGATCACCGCCACCTCGTCGATGCCAACCAGGTAGGTGTTGGTGCCGGGCCCGGTCATCATCCCGGGGTTGCCGCAGAGCACGCGGCGGACGAGCTTGCCGAGCGCCACGGGCACGTCGGGCACGAGCGCCGCCCGGACGGGG
>CAZIVZ010000098.1:0-9600 GCA_964542495.1 uncultured Aquihabitans sp. | reverse complement strand
GAGCGGTTTCTGACGGATCGTCAGACCCGGGTACGCTCGCCCGATGGACCTGCGGTTCTCCGACGAGGACGAAGCCTTCCGCGCCGAGGCCCGGGCCTGGCTCACCAGCGCGCTGACCGGTGCGTTCGCCGTGGTGCGCGGCCGGGGCGGGCCCGGCGACGAGCACGCCCTGTTCGACGAGCGCCTGGCGTGGGAGCAGTACCTGGGTGCCAGCGGCTGGAACTGCGTGGGCTGGCCCACCGAGCACGGCGGCCGGGGGCTGTCGCTGCACCAGCAGGTGATCTGGTTCGAGGAGTACGCCCGCGCCGGCGGCCCGGGCCGCCTCGGTCACATCGGTGAGGGCCTGGTGGGCCCCACGATCATGGCCTTCGGGAACGAGGACCAGCAGCAGCGGTTCCTGCCCGGGATCGTGGCCGGCACGGCGCTGTGGGCCCAGGGCTACAGCGAGCCCGGCGCCGGCTCGGACCTGGCCAACATCGCCACCCGCGCCGTGCCCGACGGCGACGACTGGCTGATCACCGGCCAGAAGGTGTGGACCTCGCTGGCCCACTGGTCCGACTGGGCCTTCGTGCTGGCCCGCACCAACCCCGACGCCGCCCCCAAGCACCGGGGCATCTCCTACTTCCTCGTGCCGCTGCGCCAGGACGGCGTGGAGATCCGCCCCATCCGCCAGGTCACCGGCACCAGCGAGTTCAACGAGGTGTTCTTCGACGGTGCCCGGGCCCGGGGGATCGACCTCGTGGGCGGGGTGGACAACGGGTGGAAGGTGGCCATGGGCACGCTGGCGTTCGAGCGCGGCGCGTCCACGCTCGGCCAGCAGATGGCGTTCCGCAACGAGCTCGACGACGTGGTGGCCGTGGCCCGCGCCAACGGCCGCATCGACGACCCGGTGGTCCGCCAGCGCATCGCCGACGCCCACGCCGGGCTCGAGATCATGCGCTGGAACACCCTGCGCGTGCTGTCGGGGCCCGAGGGGGCGCCGCCGCCCCCGGCCACCATGATCACCAAGCTGTACTGGGCCAACTGGCACCGGTCGCTCGGCGAGCTGGCGGTGGACGTGCTCGGGGTCGAGGCCACCCTCGCCGAGCGGTCGGTGGCGCCGGGCGAGGGCTACGAGCTCACCGCCGCCCAGCGGCTGTTCCTCTTCACCCGCTCCGACACCATCTACGCCGGGTCCAACCAGATCCAGCGCAACATCATCGGCGAGCGGGCCCTGGGCCTGCCGCCCGAGCCCAAGATCGCCACGAGGTGACCGCCGTGCCCGCTCCCACCCCCGCGTACGTGCCCGGCCACGGCCTGCTGGCCGGCAAGACCGTGGTGGTCACCGCCGCCGCCGGCACCGGCATCGGCTCGGCCGTGGCCCGCAAGGCCATCGAGGAGGGTGCGACCGTCTTGATCTCCGACTTCCACGAGCGCCGCCTCGGCGAGACCGCCGACCGCCTGGCCGAGGAGACCGGCAGCCGCCCGGCCACCCAGGTGTGCAACGTGACGGTGGAGGACGACGTGGCCGGCCTGGTGGCGGCGGCCGTCGAGCACCTCGGCGGCATCGACGTGATGATCAACAACGCCGGCCTCGGAGGCTCGGCGCCCATCGTCGACATGACCGACGAGCAGTGGAGCACCGTGCTCGACGTGACCCTCACCGGCACGTTCCGATGCACCCGCGCCGTGCTGCGCCACATGATCGAGCGCGGCGGCGGCGTGATCGTGAACAACGCGTCGGTGCTGGGGTGGCGGGCCCAGGCCGAGCAGGCGCACTACGCGGCGGCCAAGGCCGGCGTGATGGCGCTCACCCGGTGCAGCGCCATCGAGGCCGCGCCCCACGGCATCCGGGTCAACGCGGTGGCCCCCAGCCTGGCCATGCACCCGTTCCTGGCCAAGGTCACCACCGACGACCTCCTCGCCGAGCTCACCGAGCGCGAGGCGTTCGGCCGCTACGCCGAGCCCTGGGAGATCGCCAACGTGATGGTCTTCCTGGCCAGCGACTACTCCAGCTACATGACCGGCGAGGTGGTCCCCGTCAGCTCCCAGCGAGCCTGACGCCACCCTCGCCTCCCACCACCCCGAGGAGCACCGCACACCGATGGCGACCACCACCTTCCACGGCATCGACGAGGTGCGCGCCGCCGTCGGCCGCCACCTCGGCTGGAGCGACTGGGTGACGATCACCCAGGACCAGGTGAACACCTTCGCCGACGCCACCGGCGACCACCAGTGGATCCACGTCGACCCCGAGCGGGCCACCGCCGAGTCGCCCTTCGGTGGCCCCATCGCCCACGGCTACCTCACCCTCTCGCTCACCAACCTGTTCCTGCCCCAGGTGGTGGAGGTGCAGGGCGTGTCGCTCGGCGTGAACCGCGGCACGGGCAAGGTGCGCTTCCCTGCGCCGGTGCCGGTGGGCTCGCGCCTGCGCGGCGGGGTGGAGCTGGTGGCGGTGGACGACGTGGCCGGCGGCATCGACACCACCATGGTCATCACCGTCGAGCGCGAGGGCTCCGACAAGCCGGTGTGCGTGGTCGAGAGCCTCAGCCGCTACCTGGCCTGATGGTGGGGCAGGGCCGGTGACGCTCGCCTCCACGGTCGGCGCGGCCGCGAGCCGCTTCGGCGACCGGCCCGCCCTGGTGGCCTCGGACGGCTGGTCGCTGTCCTACGCCGAGCTGCACCGCCGCAGCGACGAGGTGGCGGCGGTGTTGGCGGCTGACCACGGCATCGGCGAGGGCGACCTGGTAGCCCTCGTGCTGCCGTCGTCGCCGGACTACGTGGTGGCCTACGCGGCGGTGGCCAAGCTGGGCGCGGTGACCGCCGGGGTGAACCCGCGGGCCACGGCCCACGAGCGCAACGCCGTGCTCGCCGCGGCCCGGCCGGCACTGGTGGTGGCCGCCGACTCGCTGGCCGCCGACCTGTCCGCCGACGTCCGCCATGTGGTGGTCGACGTTGCCACCGGGCCCGACGACGTGCTGCGCGACCTTCGGCGGCCCGGCGCGCCGCCCGCGCCGCCCCTGGCCGACCCCGACGCGCCCGACCGGCTGGTGACCGTGGTGTTCACCTCGGGCACCACCGGCCTGCCCAAGGGGGCGATGTTCGCCAACGCCGAGCTGGCCGCGGTCACCCGGGCAGACCTGGGCGAGCGGGCGGGGGAGTGGGGCGGCGGTGGTCCCATGCTGGCCGGCACCGAGTGCGCCCACGTCGGCCTCATGACCAAGCTCCCCACGTACCTGCGCACCGGCGCCACCGTGTTCGTGCTGGACCGGTGGCGGGCCGCCGACGTGCTCCGCCTGGTCCACACCCACCGCATGGCCGTGGTGGGCGGGGTCGCCCCGCAGGTGGCGCTGCTGTTGCGCCAGCCCGACTTCAACACCTACGACCTCTCCTGCGTGCAGGCCCTGGTCATGGGCGGATCGGCGTCGTCGCCGGCGCTCGTGCGCGAGGCCCGGGAGCGGTTCGGGGCGCCGTACTCCATCCGCTACTCGTCCACCGAGTCCGGTGGCATCGGTCTCGGCACCGCGTTCGACGCCGACGACGACGAGGCCTTCCACTCCGTCGGCCGGCCACGCGGCGACACCGAGGTGACCGTGCGCGACGCCGACGGGCAGCCCGTGCCCGAGGGCGCGGTGGGGGAGCTGTGGCTGCGGTCGTCGACGGTGATGCGCGGCTACTGGCGGAACCCCGACGCCACCGCCGAGGCGCTGGTGGACGGCGGCTGGTTGCGCACCGGCGACCTGGCGTCGATCGGCGCCGACGTGCTGGTGCGCCTGGCCGGCCGGGCCAAGGAGATGTACATCCGGGGTGGCTACAACGTGTACCCGGTGGAGGTGGAGGGCGTGCTCGCCTCGCACCCGGGCGTGGCCGACGTGGTGGTGGTGCCCCGGCCCGACGCGGTGATGGGTGAGATCGGCGTGGCCGTCGTGATTCCCATCGACTCGGCGTCGCCCCCGTCGCTCGACGACCTGCGGACCCACGGCTCCGAGCGCCTGGCGCCCTACAAGCTGCCCGAGGCCCTGCGCATCGTCGACGAGATCCCGCTCACCGGCATGCACAAGCAGGACCGCCGAGCCCTGGCCGCCCACGAGGCGCGAAGCTCTCCGCCATGAGCGACGTCCACCAGTGCCCGTTCTGCGAGCTGCGGTTCGTGAACGTGGCCGAGCTGAACTTCCACATCCAGCTCGACCACCCCGAACGCCAGGTGCCCGAGCGCGAGTACTGACCGGTGTCCCAGCCCGTCAGCGGGTGAGCAGCACCGAGGAGCCGTGGCCGAACAGGCCCTGGTTGGCGGTGAGGCCGGCGGTGGCGCCCTCGACCTGGCGGCCGGTGGCCTGGCCCCGGAGCTGCCAGGTGACCTCGCAGACCTGGGCGATGGCCTGGGCCGGGACGGCCTCGCCGAAGCAGGCCAGCCCACCGCTCGGGTTCACCGGGATGCGCCCGCCGAGCGAGGTGTCGCCGTCGTTGAGCAGGCGCTCGGCCTCGCCCACCTTGCACAGGCCGATGTCCTCGTACCAGTCGAGCTCCAGCGCGGTGGACAGGTCGTAGACCTCGGCGAGCGACAGGTCGTCGGGGCCGATGCCGGCCTCCTCGTAGGCAGCGTGGGCGATCGACGCCTTGAACCTGTGCTCGGGCACGCCCACCACCGCGGAGGAGTCGGTGGCCATGTCGGGCAGGTCGATGATGGTGTTGGGGTAGGTGGGCGTGACCGTGGAGACGGCCGCCACCCGCACCGGGCTGCCGGCGGCGCCGGCGTGGCGGCGGGCGTAGTCCATGGAGGTGAGCACCAGGGCGGCGCCGCCGTCGGAGGTGGCGCAGATCTCGAGCAGGTGCAACGGGTCGGCCACCACCGGGCTGGCCAGCACCTCGTCGACGGTGACCGCCTTCTGGTAGCGGGCGTTGGGGTTGGCCAGGCCGTTGGTGGCGTTCTTGACCTTCACCTTGGCGAAGTCGGTGCTGGTGGCGCCGTGGAGGTCCATGCGGCGGCGGGCGGCCAGGGCGAAGTAGGTGGGGTTGGTGGCACCCACCAGGCGGAACCGCAGCCAGTCCGGGTCGGTGGGGCGGTCGCCGGCGTTGGGGGCGAGGAAGCCCTTGGGGGTGGTGTCGGCACCGACCACGAGGGCCACGTCGCACAGCCCGGCCAGGATGCGGGTGCGGGCCGCCTCGATGGCGGTGACCCCCGAAGCGCACGCCGCGTACGACGACGCCACGCGGGCGCCGTTCCAGCCCATGGCCTGGGCGAAGGTGGCGCCCGAGACGTAGCCGGGGTAGCCGTTGCGCATGGTGTCGGCGCCGGACACGAACTGCACGTCGGACCACGGGATCGACGCGTCGCGCAGCGCGTCGCGCGCCGCGGCCACGCCGTACTCCACGAAGTTGCGACCCCACTTGCCCCAGGGGTGCATGCCCACGCCGAGCACGGCGACCTCGTTGGCGGCCATCAGTTGCCCTCCCCGCTCTCGGTGATCGGCTTCCACTTCCAGATCAGGTGGTCGGTGTCGTCGTCGCTGAAGAGCACGTCGACCACCAGCTCCACCTCCTGGCCCACGGTCAGGTCGTGGACCGACACGCCGGGCACCACTTGGCCCATGACCACGATGCCCTCGGTGGCGAGCTCCACCGCGGCGATGGCGAAGGGGACGTGCTCGTCGGTGGGCACCACGTAGGGCGACGGCGGCTGGTATCGGGCGTCGGTGTAGCTCCAGATCGTGCCTCGCCGAGACAGCGGCACCTCCTCGAGCTCCACGCTGGTGCACGCCGGGTTGGGGCAGCCGAGGTTGGCCCGCGGGAACACGTAGGTGCCGCACTCGGTGCAGCGCTGCCCGATGAGGGCGGGCTCGTCGGCGTCGGGCGTGAACCAGCCCTCGGCGCCGAGCGCCGGGACCCGTGTCCTGGTGGCCATTGCGTGCTCCCGTGGGGTGGGCGAGGTGGTTTCTGATGGTACGTCAGATGCGGTCTGCGGCGCGAAGGCCACGTTCGAACGCGGTGAACGCGTCGATGATCGCCGGCGCCTCGAACGCTCGGTTGCGGAGCCGGCCGACGTTCACCTGCGTGAGGATCCCGGCGCCGATCAGCGCCTTGAAGGCTTCGTTGGTGGCCTGGGTCGTGCGGTCGATCAGCGCGGCGGCGCTGCGCACGGTGACGATCGGAGCGCCGGGCAGCGCGTCGATGAGCAAATCGGTGGAGGACTTCGCCCGCACCCGTCCGAGCGCGGTCCGCCATCCCGCCTGGATCTCAGCGATCCGAACCTCGAACGCGACCGCGTCGACCGCAGCTCGTCGGGTTGCGGACGCGAACGTCGCCAGCCATCGGTTGAGCCCGGCCACGGCTGCCGTCGAGCTCGGCCGACCGAGGTGGCGGAACGCGGTGAGACCCGCGATGTACTGGTCGGCCTCGGTGGCGAGTACGAGCGAGATGGGCGGCGCCGCACGCTCGGCGAGCCCTCGGCGGCGCAGCACGACATGGATCAGTGCCCGGCCAGTTCGGCCGTTGCCGTCGGCGAAGGGGTGGATCGTCTCGAACTGCGCGTGGACGAGCGCGGCCTGGGCCACGGCGGGGAGGTCATCGCTGTCGATGAACTCGCACAGGTCCTCCAGCAGACCTCGTACGCGCTCCGGGGGCGGCGGGACGAAGGCCGCGGAGCACGGGTTGTAGCTGCTCCCACCGATCCAGTTCTGCTGGTCCCTGATCACCCCGGCAATGGGCTCGTGGCGGGTTCCCGTCAGGAGCCGGTGGTGGATCTCGCAGATGCCGTCGACCCCGACTCGTGGCGCGCTGGCGAGCGTCTCGGTCGCCCAACGCATCGCCTCGATGTTCCCGAGGACCTCGGTGGCCGTCACGTCTCGGGCGTCGTCTCCGATGCTGGAGGCCATCTCCGCACGCAGGAGGCGCCGCCCTCCCACGTCGAGCCCCTCGATCCTCGATGAGGCAACCGCCTCGGCGCGCAGCAACAGTCGAGCGAGCGCCTCGGTGTCGGCCAAGGCGTGAGCGGCCTCGTCGAGTCGTCGGATCGCCGCCTCGGCGTCCGCGACGTCGGCGGCGACGTCGCCCTGCAAGGTGAACGCCCTGTTCCCGAGGAGGTCGGGCAGATAGGCGTCGTACCGGCACGATTGCCGATCACGTCGCGAGAGTCCGCTCGCAACGTCGTTCTCCCAGGTTCGCCGGACAACCTTTGCCACTGTGCCTCCATGGTCAAGGTTGACGTACAACCTTGACTTATCTGGTGGTGGACGCATCTTGGCGCAACACCGCGCGGAGATCAAGGTTGCATCGGATGGCGCGCTTCACGGGGACGAAACAACCAGGAAACGTGCGATCCGTACCGTCGCCACCATGAAGGTCGAGCTGGTGGAGTGGCCGGGCGACGAGCAGCGGTTGTCGCAGCTCCGGCGGGAGCACGTGCCGCGCCTCGTGCTGGTGCCCAAGGGCACGGCCCCGCCGCTCACCCCCGACGTGCTGGAGGACTGGATCCGGCTTCCCGCCGACGACGAGGACATCCGCTCCCGGGTGCGCGTCCTGGCCGACCGGGCCGACGGCGTGGACGACCGGCGGGTGCCCGAGCTCGACGACAACGGCCTGCTGCGCTCGGGCGGGCACTGGGTGTCGCTCCCGCCGGTGGAGCACCGCCTGATGGTCGTGCTGCTCGACCGCTACCGGGCCGTGGTCAGCCGTGACGCCCTGGCCCGGGCCGGGTGGCCCGAGGGGATCCCGGGTCGCAACGTGCTCGACGTGCACATCGTGCGCTTGCGGCGCCGCCTTGCCCCGCTCGGCCTGGCCATCCGCACCGTGCGCAGCCGGGGCTACCTGCTCGAGGAGGGCACGCTCGCCGCGGTGGCCGCCGAGGGCTGAGGCTCGCGGAAGAGGGGTTTCAGCCCCGCTGGTGCGCGAAGAAGGCGAGCTGCTCGCCCCCGCCGTGCACCACGAGGTTGGCACCGCTGACGAACGAGGCGAGCGGGCTGGCCAGGAACGCCACCGCGTTGCCCACGTCGGCCGGCTCGGCCACGCGACCCAGCGGTACGGTGGCGGCCACCGCCGCTGCCCCCTCGGGCCCGCCGTAGTAGTCCTCGAAGACCTCGGTGCGCACCATGCCCGCCGAGACCATGTTCACCCGCACCTTGGGGGCCCACTCCATGGCGAGGGTGGTGGTGAGGCTGAGCAGGCCGGCCTTGGCCGCGCCGTAGACGGCCGTACCGGGCGTCGGGCGCAGGCCCGACAGCGAGCCCACGTTCACGATCGACCCGCCGCTCTCCTGGGCCTGCATCACCGCGTTGGCGTGCTGGGCGACGTGGAGGGCGGCGGTGAGGTTGAGCGCCAGGATCTTGTCGCTGAAGCGGGGCGACGCGGTGGCCGCGTCGGTGCCGGGGGAGCCGCCGGCGTTGTTCACGGCGAGGTCGAGCCGGCCGTGGTCGGCCACGATGGCGGCCACCAGCTCGCCCGCCGCGGCGTGGTCGGTGACGTCGCAGGCGATGAAGCTCACCCCGTCGGGCACGGCGTCGGGGCCCGGATCGGTCCGGCCGCAGATCACGACGGTGGCCCCCGCGGCGAGCAGGCGGTCGGTGATCCCGGCGCCCACGCCCCGGGCCCCGCCGGTGACGAGGGCGACCTGCCCGGAGAGGTCGATGGCGAGGGTCACGGTCGGGAGCTCCCAGGGCGCATGTCCGCATGGTGCCACGACCGGACCCTCGCCATCGTCAGACGGGATCGGTTGGTGTCGGCCGGGTCTCAGATCAGATGGCGTCCGAGCCGAGCTCGCCGGTGCGGATGCGCACGATCTGGTCGACCGGGGTCACCCAGACCTTCCCGTCGCCGATCCGGTCGGTGCGGGCGGCACCCACGATCGCGTCGAGGATCCGCGTGACGTCCTGGTCGTCGACCAGGACCTCGAAGCGCACCTTGGGCACGAAGTCGATGGTGTACTCCGTGCCCCGGTACACCTCGGTGTGGCCCGACTGGCGGCCGAAGCCCTGGACCTCGGTGGCGGTGATGCCGGCGATGCCGGCCTCCTTGAGGGCCGACTTCACGTCGTCGACCTTGTGGGGCTTGATGACTGCGGTGATGAGCTTCATCGGTCGGTCTCCTAGTTCGTGCCGTGGTAGGCGGTCTCGGCGTGCTCGGCGAGGTCGAGGCCACCGACCTCGGTCTCCTCGTCGACCCGGAGCCCGATCGTGGCCTTGAGGGCCAGGGCCAGCAGGTAGGTCACCACGAAGGAGTAGACGATCGTGGCGCCGTTGGCCAGGGCCTGTTCACCGAGCAGCCCGAGGCCACCGCCCTCGAAGAGGCCGGCCTTCACGTCGGTGCCGAAGTAGTCGGGCGAGGAGAACAGGCCGATGAGCAGCGAGCCCACCAGGCCGCCCATGAAGTGGACGCCCACCACGTCGAGGGCGTCGTCGTAGCCGAACCTGGTCTTGAGGCCCACGGCGAAGCAGCACACCACGCCGGCGACGAGGCCGATGTAGATCGGCGACATGCCCGACACGAAGCCGGCACCGGGCGTGATGGCCACCAGCCCGGCCACGATGCCCGAGGCGGCGCCCAGGTTGGTGAAGTGGCCGTCTCGCACCCGTTCCACGACGGCCCAGGCCAGGCCGGCGGCGGCAGCAGCGAGGAACGTGTTGATGAACG
>CAZIVZ010000097.1:0-9600 GCA_964542495.1 uncultured Aquihabitans sp. | reverse complement strand
CCGCTCTACGCCCAGCTCGACCCCGACAACACCGGCGGTGCGCTCCTGCTGGGCCTCAACGGGCCCTGCATCATCAGCCACGGCTCGTCGTCGGCCACCGCGGTGGTCAACGCGGTGAAGGTGGCCGTGGAGCTGGTCGACGCCGACCTCGTCGGGGCCATCGCCCGAACCATCCGGCCCGAGTAGCGCCGACAGGTCGCCACCTTGCGGCGGTCAGGAGCCGGCCAGCCAGTGGGTGAGCGAGGGCGGCACCGGTGCCCCGAGGTCCACTCGAGCCTGCACCTGCTCGCGCAGGCGCGCCGTGAGCGTGGACTCGCCGTCGACCCATCCGGGGGCATCCTCGGCCTCGACGGGCTCGCCCCGGCCGAACAGCGTGGGCAGCGGTCCGGCCAGCCCCCGCAGGGCCATGCGGGTCCGGGTGAGCTCGGTGCTCAGCGTGCGGGCCTTGTCGCCCAGCCCCAGCAGGGCGTCGGCGGCGCGCAGCCAGCCGTAGTCGATCGAGATGGCGATCAGGGCGGGGTCGATGGTCATGGCGTCGTGGACGTCGATGTCGGGCACCACCACCGACACGTGCTCGCCCCATCCCCGCGGCGGTGCCAGCTCCTTGCGGAGCGTCTCGTTGGTGGCGATCTCCGCGCTGACTCGCCGCAAGATGTCGAGCATGCCCCGGTCGGCGAACGAGTCGGCACGCGAGATCGTGGCCGTGCTCGCCGACACCGCGAACACGCGGTCGACGGCGAGGTGCTCCACCAGCAGCTCGAGGGGGAGGATCTCCCGCGCGCCGCCGTCGACGTAGTGCTCGTCGCCGAGCAGGACCGGCGGGAAGGCCACGGGGATCGACGCCGAGGCCAAGATGCCGTCGAGGAGCGGCACCGGTTCCAGATCGAGGGGCTGGTCGGTGCGGTCGTGCAGGTGGCCGGTCTCGGTCACGTACCTCAGCTCGCCGGACTCGAGCGCCACCGTGCCGATCCGCAGGGCGATCCCCGACGCCGCCACCTTGGCCGGGTCGAGCTCCCGGGTGACGATCTGTGCCACCGGGCCGAGCGAGAGCAGCGACTGGGCCTCCAGCGCGTCGCGCAGCGCCTCGAAGGTCCCGTCGGTCTCGGGCGGGCGCCGCACCAGGCTCCCCATCACCCGCATGGCCACGCGCACGGCGTTGACCTCGGCGCCGTTGGCGGCACCGGTGATGTGGCCCCGGATCGACGACGCCCACGAGGCCGACGCCATCAGGCGCACCACCCAGGGCTCGGCCTCCCACATGTCGCCGTTCACCCGCAGCGACCGCCACACCCGTTCGATGGCCTCGATCGGGCGGTCGCCGGGTTCGCCGGGCCCCTCGGCCAGCTTGGCCGCGTTGAGCGCGCCCGCGGAGTTGCCGCACACCGCGACCGGCGTCACCCGGACGTGGTCGTAGAGGAACCGGAGCGCGCCGGCCTCGAAGCTGCCGAGCGAGCCCCCGCCGCTGATGGCCAGGCCGACCCGACGGCCGTCGAGGCTGTCGATGAGTTGCTCGAGGGCAGCTCGGGTGGTGGGGCTCCACGCAGATTCGATGTCTGCGGGTTCAGGTCGGTGCTCGGGCAGGTCGAGGCCAGGGCCCGACAGGAGGGCCACGGCGTCGGCCACGGCCGCGTCGGCGAGGGAGAGCTCCAGCACGGCGCCGGAGTCCCCGTCGCCTGCCGCGATGGCCTGGTCAGGGGCACCGTCGACCGGTTCGGGGACCGGCTGGTCGGGATCGGTCATGGCTGCTCCGGTGCTGCGGGGTCGGTGTTCCTCCATCATGGGCCACCCGCCCCGGGGTGAGCGGGCCGCCCCACCACGTTCACGAGCGCACAAAGTTCGCCAGCGGGTACAGTGCCGGACGCCCGTACCCCCGATCAGGAGAGCACCGTGCCCGCCGAGACCCATGTCGAGCAGGGACCAATGAGCCGCCAGGAGGTGTTCGAGCTCGTCCGAGACCGCTTGGCCGACATCCTCGAGACCGATCCGGGAGGCATTGGCGAGGGCGATTCCTTCAGCGACGACCTGGGCGCCGACTCGCTCGCTCTGATCGAGCTGGTGGAGGAGCTCGAGGAGGAGCTCGGCGAGCGATCGGTCGGCTTCCGCATCGAGGACGAGGACCTCGAGGACCTGAAGACGGTGCGCGACGCCGTCGACTACGTCTTCGCCAAGCTGGACGGCAAGTAGGGCGTGGGGGCAGGTCAGGGCGCGGCCGTGGTCGCCGCCGCCAACTCTTCGGAGTCGGCCGACGCACCGCCGTCTGGTGACGGCGCCCTGTCCTACCCCATTCCGCCCGCAGCCCTGGCCACGTTCGGTGCCCGCCTGCAGCACACCTTCGCCGATCCCCACCTGCTGGGGCGGTCGCTCACCCACCGGTCCTGGTGCGCCGAGCACGCCGGGTTCGCGTCGAACGAGCGCCTCGAGTTCCTGGGCGATTCGGTCCTCGGCGTGGTGGTCACCGACGAGATCTACCACCGCCACCCCGACGCCGGCGAAGGCCAGCTCTCCCGAATCCGGGCCTCGGTGGTGTGCGCTCCGGCGCTGGCCGAGATGGCCGTGGAGCTCGGCCTGGGCGAGGTGCTGCTGCTGGGCAAGGGCGAGGCGGCGTCCGGTGGCCGTGAGCGCCCCTCGATCCTGGCCGACGCCATGGAGGCGGTGATCGGCGCCGTCTACCTCGACGGCGGGCCCGATGCCGCCAGCGAGCTCATCCGCCGCCTGGTGGTGCCCCGCCTGGCCGACGCCGGCTCGCCGGACCACAAGAGCCGCCTCCACGAGATGGTGGCCCAGCAGCACGACCACCACATCCGCTACGAGATCGCCGAGGACGGCCCCGAGCACGACAAGACCTTCCGAGCGGTGGTCCTCCTCGGCGAGGAGCCGCTCGGCATCGGCCACGGCCGTTCCAAGAAGCAGGCCGAGCAGGCCGCCGCGCAAGAGGCGTGGCTGACCCTCGGCCGACGACGCGGGGACGTCCCCGCACGAGAGGAATCCGATGGCTGAGCAGCCAGAGATCGAGACCCTGCGACGTGACCTGGACCGTGAGGTGGGCGGCAAGCGGATCAAGACCGTCGAGGTGCCCGGGTCCGGCGCCATCCCACGCCACACGAACAAGAAGCAGTTCGTGACCCTTCTCGAGGGCGCCAAGATCAACTCGGTGGTGCGACGGGACCTCCTGCTCGTGGCCAAGCTCGACACCGGCGACGCCCTGGTCGTCGACGTCAGCGGCGGTGGCCAGATCCGGCGCCACGCCGCCAAGGACCCGATGGACAAGGCCACCAAGGTGATCATCTCGTTCACCCAGGGCGGCCAGCTGCGCGTCAACGACACCACCGGCGCCGCCGAGCTCTTCGTGGTGCCGTTCGACCAGATCGCCGAGGCCGTGCCCGACCTGGCCACGCTGGGCTTCGACGTGCTCGACGAGGCGGTGTCGTGGACGGTGTTCGGCGAGCGGATCCTGCGTCATCGGGGCACCAAGCTGCGGGCACTGCTGCTCGATCGCACCGTGCTCGCCGGAATCGGGCCGGTGTACGCCGACGAGATCCTGCATGCGTCGGGCCTCCGCCCCGACCGCGACATCTCCTCGCTGTCCACCCAGGAGATCCGCCGGTTCTTCCGTGCCGTGGTCGAGACCCTCCACGAGGCGGCCAAGCACCGCGGCGTCACCACGTCGGACGACCAGTACCACGACCTCGCGGGCAAGCCCGGGGGGTGGACCGCCGAGCTCCAGGTCTTCGAGCGCGACGGCAAGGCGTGCCAGCGCTGCCGGGGCGTGGTGTCCAAGGTCCGCCAGGGCAACAAGCCCGTCTACCTGTGCGAGGCCTGCCAGGTCTGAGGCCCCAGCCCCTGGACCTCGGGCTCGGGCGGCCCGAGCGCGGGCTCGTGGTGCTGCACTACCCTGGGGGGATGGACATGAGGCGGCACGAGGAACAACCGGAGGACGAGGGGTCTTCCCCTGGCGCCACCGAGCCGATCATGCTCAACGACCCCGACGGCGCCGTCACGCTGGTGGCGCCGTGGTCCTCGTGGACGCGCGAGCAGGTCCGTGCCCCCGGCGGCGAGCCCGCTCTCATCACCCGGCTCGAGCAGGGCCAGCTCTGGTTCTCCGCCGGCCGTCGTCGCAGCCCATGGCGCCACGAGGTCCACATCGCCAAGGTGGTCGTCTCCACGCCTGCCGGTCGTTTCCACGTCACTGCGGAGCCCGACGGCGGGGCCACCATCGACTGCCTCGCCGGGCGTACCCGCGTCCAGGCCGGGCTGGCGGAGCCCGTGGTCCTCGAGGTCGAGCAGACAGCGGCCGTGGCCAGCGACGGCGCCACACTCGTGGTGCTCGACAACGCCAGCAGCCGAGCCGTGGCTGCCGCCGCCGGCGCCGCCGGGACCGAGACCTCCGAAGCGGGGACCGGGGCCGCCCTTGCCGCCGCCACCGTTCGCGCCGATGCCGACGTGGCTGCCCCGGATGCTGCCGGCCCGGAGCCGGTCGACGAGGCGATGGCCGCCCCCGTCGCCGCGGGTGGCGCGCATCGCTTCGTGTCGCGGCTGCCCGAGCTGGTGGCCGTCGCCGCACTGCTGGCCGTGCTGGTGGCGGCCGTCGTCGTGTTCTCGCGCGGTGCCGATCCCATCGACGAGGTGGTGGCTCCCGCGCGCGCCGCCTCCACCACGGTCCGGCCCAGCACCACGGTCCCCACCACCACCGCCCCGACCACCACCGCGGCCCCCACCACCACCACGGCAGTGCCCACCACCGCGGCCCCCGCCACCGCACCCCCTCCCGCCGTCCCGGCATCGGCCACTGGTCGCCTGGCCGCCTGCCGCCGGGCCGACGGCGGCGTGCTCGCCACCATCGACGTCTCCATGCGCTCGGGTGGGCCCGGCCAGTTCACCGTGGGCGTGGGCCTGGTGGACGGGAGCGGCCAGGTGTTCGCACGTGGCGAGGCCCGCACCGAGGTCCTCGAGCAGGGTGCCTCGGCTCCTGTCGACGTGCTGGTCGCCGTGCCCGGAGCCGTCTCGGGCGCCTGCCAGCTGCTCGGCGTCGAGGCCTCCTGACCCGGTCCGTCCCGGCCCGGTGCCGGGCCGTTCAGCAGTGCTTGTCGTTCACCCGCTGATCGGGCATCACGGTCTTGCAGTAGCGGGCTCGCTCCAGGTTGGTGCCGATGGTGCGGGCCCCGGTCAGGTTGGCGCGGGCGAGATTCGCCCCGCTGAGGTCGGCGCTGGTGAGGTTGGCGCCCCGGAGGTCGGCTCCGCAGAGGTTGGCCCCGCTGAGGTTCGCCCCCACCAGGCTGGCCCCGCCCAGCTTGGCCTCGGCGAGGTACGCCCCCTCGAGGTGCGCCTCGGTCAGCACCGAGTCGCGCAGGTCGATGCTGTACAGGTTCGCCCCGCCGAGCAGGGCGTGGTCGAGCACGGCGCCGGCGCAGTTGGCGAACGGTGCCATGCGGTAGCCCCGGATGATCTTGGCCTCGGCCATGCAGCGCTCCTCGAAGCCTGGAGGTCGGTCAGTGCGGCCGGGGGCACCGCACGACGACCGTACCAACCAGCGTTCGGCGGGCGGAACCCGGTCGGGATGCCCGAACTAACCTGTCCCGTCGGCCGAAGTCCGGGAGTTGTCAGTGTTCCTGCGATCGTTGTCCATCAAGGGGTTCAAGTCGTTCGCCGACGCCACCACCTTGGTGATGGAGCCGGGGGTCACCGTCGTGGTGGGCCCCAACGGCAGCGGGAAGTCCAACGTGGTGGACGCCATCGGCTGGGTGCTCGGCGCCCAGGCGCCCAGTGCCGTGCGCTCCCAGAAGATGGACGACGTCATCTTCGCCGGCACCCAGAAGCGCCCGGCGCTCGGGCGCGCCGAGGTGTCGCTCACCATCGACAACAGCTCGGGGCTGCTGCCCATCGAGTTCAACGAGGTGACCATCACCCGCACGCTCTTCCGCACCGGTGACAGCGAGTACTCCATCAACGGCGTCCCGTGCCGCCTGCTCGACATCCAGGAGCTCCTGTCGGACTCCGGGGTCGGCCGCCAGCAGCACGTGATCATCAGCCAGGGCCAGATCGACGCCGTGCTCAACGCGAGGGCCGAGGACCGCCGCCTCATCATCGAGGAGGCGGCCGGCGTGTTGAAGTTCCGTCGCCGCAAGGAGAAGGCGGAGCGTCGCCTCACCGCCACCGAGGGGAACCTCACCCGCCTCCAGGACCTGCTGCGCGAGGTGCGCCGCCAGCTGCGACCCCTCGAGAAGCAGGCCGATGCTGCCCGGCGCCATGGCGACGTGGTGGCGGAGCTCACCACCTTGCGGATCCACCTCGCCGGCCTGGAGCTCAGCCGGCTCCGAAGCCGGCTCCAGCAGGGCCAGGCCACCCGGTCTGGCCTCGCCGCCGAGGAACGCGAGGTGCGCGCCACCCTGCGGCGCCTCGATGCCGAGGTGCTCGCCACCGAGGCCCGGTTGACGGCCATGGGCGGCGACGACCTCGGTGATGCCCTGGTGCGCTTCGAGTCGCTCCGGGAGAAGGCCAGGGGCCAGGTCGCGGTGCTCACCGAGCGCCGCCGGGGGATCGAGCGCGACCGCGGCGCCTTCGTCGACCAGGCCGTGGTGGCCAACCTGGAGAGCGAGGCGGCCAGGCTGGCCCAAGAGCTGGTCGACGTCGAGGCGCTGGTGGCCGAGCTGGCCCCCGCCCTCCGAGACCTCGACCGGCTGGAGGCAGACCTGGCCATCGCCCAGCAGGACTTCCAGGGCGAGTGGGCCGAGGGCGTGGCCACGCCCACCGGGGCGGCGGCCGAGGTCCGCGGCGAGCTGGCTGCCGTGCGGGCGGCCGTGGGCCGCAACGACGCCGAGGTGGGTCGCGCCCGCACCCGCCTCGATCAGCTCGACCAGCGCGTGGCCCGGGTGGCCGCCGAGGCCGAGCGTGCGGCCGGTGAGCTCCACGATGCCGAGACCGCGGTGGATCCCCTGGTGGCGGCGGTGGTGGCAGCCGAGGCTCGGCGCACCGCTGACGAGGCCGAGCTCGACGACGCCACCGAGGTCGCCCGGCAGGCCGAGGCCGAGCGCCACACCTGGAGCGCCCGCGCCGACGCCCTCGCCCTGGCCCTCGACCAGGCCCGGGCACGGGCCGGAGCCGAGCGCCTGGCCGGGGTGGCCGGCGTGGTGGGCACCCTGCTCGACGTGGTCGACGTCGACGCGGGTTGGGAGCCCGCGTTCGAGGCCGCGGCCGGTGAAGCCATCGCCGCCGTGGTGGTCGACTCGGTCGACGCCGGGCGCGCCGCCCTGGCCGAGCTCCGCTCTGGCGACCTCAGCGGTGCCGTGCTCGCGCTCGGTGCCGGCCGGCCCACCGGCGCGGCGGTGCCCGCCTCCGAGGGCGTCCGCCGCCACGTCCGAGGCACCCGTCCGGGCGTCGATGCCCTGCTCGACGCCCTGGTGGGCGCGGCGGTGGTGGCCGACGGCTGGGCCGATGCGGTGGACCTGGCCCTGGCTCACCCCGAGGCGGTGGTGGTCACCCGAGCAGGTGATCGCTTCGGTCCCACGGGCTGGAGGGTGGGCGTCGCCGGCTCGGGCGCCACGGGCGCCGCGCTCGACGAGGCCCGCGCCCGCGCCGCCGACGCGTCGGTGGCCGCTGAAGCCGCCGCCTCCCGCCTGGCCGCCGCCCGTGCCGCGCTCCACGAGGCCCGGCAGGCCGAGGGAGCGGCGTCCAGGGCCGTCGACCGCAACGGCGCCCGGCTGGCATCGTCGGCCGATGCCGTCGACCGCGCCCGGCGTGACCAGCACGACGCCACCGAGGAGCGGGCCACCCTCGTGACCGGGCTGGTCGAGCTGGAGGATCGCGCCCGCCGCGACGCCGACCGGATGGCCGAGCTCGAGGCCCGGCTCCCCGCCCTCGAGGCCGAGGAGGCCCACCTGGCCGAGCAGGGTCGGGCCATGGCCGAGGCCCGAGCCCGCCTGGAGGACCGGGCCCGCTCGGTCACCGCGGTGCGCAACGAGCACGAGGTCCGCTCGGCAGGTCTGGCCGAGCGTCGCACGTCGCTCCGCGGGCGCATCGAGCAGATCGACGAACGGTTGTCCCGTCACACGGTTGAGCGCCAGGAGGCCGAGGCCCGCCGGGTGGAGCTCGACCGTCGGGCCGTGGCCACCGACGCCCTCACCGCCTACGTCAGCGAGCGTCTGGAGCTGCTCGACGCCGAGGTGGCCCGCCTGCGCGAGGCGCGGCGCCAGCAGTCCGAGGCAACCCGCGAGGTCACGGCCCACCTCGAGGCCTCTCGCGCCGAGCGCGCCGGCGCCGAGCGATCTCTCACCGAGGTGCGCGAGCGGGCCCAGCGCGCCGAGCTCGAGGAGGCCGAGGTCAAGCTCCGGCTCGAGAACGCGGTGGAGGCCCTGCGGCGTGACCTCGACCTCGAGCCCGAGGTGGCCATGGCCACCCCGGCACCCGAGCTGCCCGAGGGCGTCAGCGGCGCGGCCCGGGTGCGCGAGCTCGAACGGGACCTGCGGATCATGGGCCCGATCAACCCCCTCGCCCTCGAGGAGTTCGAGGCGCTCCAGGAGCGCCACCAGTTCCTGCAGGACCAGCTCGAGGACGTGAAGTCGTCCCGTCGAGACCTCTCCAAGGTGATCCGGGCGATCGACGCCGAGATCGTGAGCGTGTTCGCCGCCGCCTTCGCCGAGGTGGCCCAGAACTACCACGAGCTCTTCCAGATGCTGTTCCCCGGGGGGTCGGGCAAGCTGAAGCTCACCGACCCGGACAACCTGCTCGGCACCGGCATCGAGGTCGAGGCCCGCCCATCGGGCAAGAACGTCCGCAAGCTCTCGCTGCTGTCCGGCGGCGAGCGCTCGCTGGTGGCGCTGGCCTACCTGTTCTCGGTCTTCCGGGCGCGGCCCAGCCCCTTCTACGTGATGGACGAGGTCGAGGCCGCGCTCGACGACGTCAACCTCTCACGCTTCCTGGGCCTGGTGCACGAGTTCCGCGACGACGCCCAGCTCATCATCGTCAGCCACCAGAAGCGCACGATGGAGGCGGCGGATTGCCTCTACGGCGTCACCATGCAGCCCGGCGGTTCGAGCCGGGTGATCTCCGAGCACGTCGACAAGTAGCCGGCGTCCTGGTTCTCCTTGGAGGAGGTGACCCTTCGGGTCACTCCGTGCAAGCAGAACCGCCACGGCTTGACCGGTTCGGCGTTCTCCTTGCATCGGGTGGCCGTCCGGGGCATCCGATGCAAGGAGAACCGGTTCGACGGTGGGGGTGCGGGGGGACCGGTCAGGGGGCGAAGCAGTTCATGCGGACGGCCTCGTTGCGCAGGGCGTCCTTCACGCCGTCGGCCACGGCACCGTCGAAGATCAGGCCGAGGTGACCGGGCAGGCGCAGCGCGCACTGGCTCTGGACCGTGATGTTGGCGATGTTGCCGTCGTTGGCCAGGAAGGCGTTGCGGTAGGGCGTGACCACGAGGTCGAAGCTGGTGGCGATCGACGTGTAGCGCACCGAGCCGATGGTGTCGTCGCCGGCGTTGAGGGAGTTCAGGAAGCTCGATCCGGCCTCCATCTGGTTGCAGGCGTCGATGCCGACGCAGGTGCCGAAGGTGAGGAACGAGGCGACGTTGGCCAGCGAGGTGCCGTAGTTGGGCGTGCCCATCATGAT
>CAZIVZ010000096.1:0-9602 GCA_964542495.1 uncultured Aquihabitans sp. | reverse complement strand
CTCCAGGACCCGGCGTTCGACGGCAACACCTTCGAGTGGGACACCGCGTGTCCCGGCGACCAGTGGCGCCACTCCCACAACTTCGTGCACCACACCTTCACCAACGTGGTGGGCGAGGACCGCGACGTCGGCTACGGCGTGCTGCGGATGTCCGAGGAGCAGCCGTGGAAGGCGAGCGACCTCGGCAACCCGGTGTACGCGCTGCTGCTCGCCACGTTCTTCCAGTACGGGGTGATGGCCCACGACCTCGAGGTCGAGCGAGTGGCGGCCGGCGAGCGCTCGTGGTCCGACAACGCCGAGCTGCTGGAGGCCATCGGCAAGAAGCTGGGTCGCCAGACGCTCAAGGACTACGTGGTGTTCCCGCTGCTCACCGGTCCGTCGGCACCGCTCACCCTCGCCGCCAACGCCACCGCCAACCTGGCCCGCAACCTGTGGGCCTTCACGATCATCTTCTGCGGCCACTTCCCCGACGGCGTGGCCACGTTCACCCCCGAGGAGGCCGACGGCGAGAGCCGGGGCGGGTGGTATCTGCGCCAGCTCCTCGGGTCGGCCAACCTCACCGGGTCGAAGCTGTTCCACGTCCTCACCGGCCACCTGAGCCACCAGATCGAGCACCACCTGTTCCCCGACATCCCGGCGCACCGCTACCCCGAGATGGCGATCGAGGTCCGCGAGATCTGCGAGCGCTACGGCCTCCCGTACAACACGGGTGGACTGACGACGCAGTTCGGGTCCGTGGTGCGTCGGATCTTCACGCTCTCGCTGCCCTGGAGCGGTGGCCCCACGGGCGAACCTGCGGTGCGGCCGGCCGAGGAGCCCGTGGTCGAGATCCCGGCACCACCGGCCGCGCGCCCCGAGGCAGCGGCAGCCTGACCGCCCGGGGGTCGTACCCTCCACGGTCATGGCCGACCTCGACGACCAGATGATCCGCCTCGCCGTCGAGCTCGGCCGGGCCGGCGCCGAGGAGGGTGCCGGCGGGCCGTTCGGCGCGGTGGTGGCGCGTGGAGACGAGATCCTGGGCCAGGCCCACAACCGGGTCCTGGCGTCGGGCGACCCCACCGCCCACGCCGAGGTCGAGGCCATCCGCCAGGCGGCGCTCGCCTCCGGATCGCCGCACCTGACCGGAACCACGCTGTACGCGAGCTGTGAGCCGTGCCCCATGTGCGCCGGCGCCGCCATGTGGGCCCGGGTCGACCGGGTGGTCTACGCCTCCACCCGCGAAGACGCCCGGAGGTGGGGCGGCTACGACGACGACGAGTTCTGGGCCGATCTCGCCCGCCCCGTGTCCGAACGCCACCTCCCCCACACCCAGCGCGGCCACGCCGAGGCGGTCGAGGTGTGGCGCTGGTTCTCCGCCCGCGCCGCCGATCTCAACTACTGACGGTCCCCCGCCACGCTCGTGGCAACCCGGGCTCGGTGACGACCTCCGGTACCTCCGTCGATCGGGGACCCGGCGCCCACGCCCGTGCCCGAGACGGTACCGACTGGAACCGCAACCTGGGGCCTGAGCACCGGCGCGCGAGGATGGGTCGATTCCCGTGACCGGGCCATCACCCGGTCCGACCCAGGAGCCCGGGCCCCATGCCGATCGGTCACCGCCGCACCCTCCTCGCCGTGCTCGCCGTCACCCTGCTGGCGGCATGCTCGTCGAGCGACGGCAACGACCAGGCCGCCACCACGACGACCACGACGACCACAGGCGCAGCCGTCGAGGCCGAACATCCCTGCGCGTGGCCCACCCTGGCCGACAAATCCGTCGACAACATCGCCTACCCCGACACCGCCGCCACCTACTGGGGGCTGGGGTACCGATTGGCCGAGGGGGAGACCATCGAGCTGTCCGGCACCTTCCCCGATGCCCGGTACGCCTCGTTCATCTCGTACCGGCCCACCGGCGGCGCGATCGACACGCTGACCGACCGGGACATCACGCCCGACGACGGCAGCACGAACCCCTTCGCCGGGGGCTCGGGCGACAGACCGCACGCCTACACCATCACCGTGCGGCCCGACCTCGGCGCCGGTGCCACCGGCAACGACCTCGGTGCCGACCCGGCCACCGATGAGCCCACCCCCGACCCCGTCCCCCTCACCGAGGAGGTCCAGGCCCGCATCCGGCGCGACCAGCTCGGCTCCGGTGGCGACGATGCCACCATCGGCACGATCCTCTACCGGCTCTACCTGCCCACCGACGAGGACGATCGCACCGGAGGGGCCGGCCTCCCGGAGGTCGCCGTCGTGAGCGCCGATGGAACCCGGACGGTGGTGCCGCCGTGCCCCGCACCCACCACCAGCCCCGCCGGGAAGGCAACGGTCGAGCACTTCGGACCGGCCACGGACCGGCCGGCGCCCCCGTCACCGATCTTCGTCCGCCCCGACGGCGCCCAGGCCCGCCTCTACCCCAACCCCGACAACGTGTACGTAGCCACCATCGTCGAGCACCAGCCCGGTCGCGTCGCCGTGGTCCGCGGCAAGGCACCGACCTTCCCCGACACGCGCACCAGCTCGGTCGGCCAGGGCGAGCAGGTGCGCTACTGGTCGATGTGCACCAACGAGTACCGCAAGCCGTACCCGGTCACGGTCTGCGCCGCTGACGAGGACGTCGCCCTGGCCGACGACGGCACGTTCACCTTCGTCATCTCCACCCCGGAGGACCGACCGGCGAATGCCACGGCGGCCAGCGGGGTGACGTGGCTGGACTGGGGCTCGACCAAGGTCAACGCCCTGCTGCTGCTGCGGCACATGCTCGCCAGCCCCGACTTCCCCGAGTCGGCCATCAACCTGGAGCCGGGCCAGGTGGCCGGCGCCGTGATGGGGGCGTACACGCCGGTGGGTGCGTACTGCACCACCGCACAGTTCGAGGCCGCTGACCCCGCCTGCACCGGCGGCTGACCGCCTCCTAAGAGACGCCGAGGTTCGCCTCCAGGGCCACGACCGCGGGGAACAGCAGGTTGTTCTCCTTGTGGACGTGCAGGTGGGTGTCGGCTTCGAGCTGGGCCAACCCGTCGAACAGCGCCTGATAGCTGGCGCACCCGTCAGCCGGCGCCTGGTAGCCCCCGGTCAGGCGGCGCAGCGTCTCCAGGAGCTCCCCGGCGGCGTCGTGCTCGCGCATCATCACCGAGATCGGGTTCTGCAGCGATCCGCAGTGGAACTGGGGTGACGCGGCGGCCCCCGCCAGCTCGCGGATCATGGGGAACAGGACCCGCTCCTCCTTGGCCAGGTGCGGCTCCAGGTCGGCTCGGATGGCCTCGTAGGCCTGGCGGATCTCGACCAGCTCCGGGTGCCGGGCGCCGTGGACCTCGGTGACCTTGTCGGCCAGGGCGCTCAGCCGGGGCAGCTCGGCATGCAGGTAGGCGTGGTGGGTGGCCTCGAGGTGGTCGACCAGCGCGCCGGGATCCATCGAAGCCCACGCCGGCTCGGGCTCCACTTCGCGGTCGTTGACCTGTTGGAGGACCGTGGACGGGTCGAGCTCGAGGTCGCGGCACGCGTCGGCAAGGGTGCGGCCCCCACCACAGCAGTAGTCGAGGCCGAACGACTCGAGCGTCCGCTCCGAGCCCGGGGCGGCTCGGACGATCTCGGCGAGGGAGGAGGTGGCGGTGAGTGCGGGCATGGCTTGCTTCTTCCTTTTCAGGTTGCTGAGGAGACCACGCCGAGCGCGGTCACGAGGACGATCCCGAACCCCATGGCCGTCTGGCGGATGCCGAGGACGACGGGACGAGGGACCGGGCGGGTGGTCGCCGCTCGTTGGATGGCGATGACGATGAGGATTGCGAGCGCGCCGGCGCCGAGGCTCCGGTCGAGGACCACCGCCACGGCGGCGAGACCCACGGCGGCGAGATCACCCGCCGCGGCGGACCGGGCCTGCGAGGGCCAGTGGCGGAGGCGGGCGATCTCGGCGCGGACGTGCGGGATGGAGGTGGCCACCCGCGCCGCGAGGACCGCCCAGGCCCCGATGGCGAGCCTGCCGTGCTGCCCGTCGGCCAGCACGATCATCGCGGCGACCGAGCTGACCCCGATGGCGCCGGCCAGCTCGGGGGCGAGGCGCCGGCCACGCGAGCGCACCTCGAACCAACCCTCGACGGCGATCACCGGCAACGCCAGGGCGCCCGGCACCCAGAACGACGGCTCAGCGAGGGCGAGCGCACCTACGGCGAGCACCGCCAGGACGGCGAGCTCGGCCGCCGCGACCTTCTGGGCCAAGCGGGTCCGTTCGAGCATCCGACCCCGTCGTCGGTCGACCGCCACGATCTTCAACGGCGTCCGGGCGAGGAACCCGACCATCGCCCCCAGCGCGATGCACAGGCCCGCCAGGCCGGGCGCGATCAGCAGCCCGAGGAGCCCGGGCTCGACCGTGAGGCCCCAGCCGCCGTGCTCGGCGGGGAGGGCCACCGACCGCAACGGCGACCGTGCGGCGGGCTGCTCGACCGCCTGGGTGCCGCTCATCGCTCGGCTCCCGTCAGCGACGCCAGGCTCTGGGCACCGAGCTCGTCGAGCAGGTGCCCCCGGGCCCGTAGCCAGGGCTGGTGGAGCGCGCACGTGCCCTCCACCGCGCAGGGCCGGTCCTCGAGCACGCACCGACCGGTGTCCACGGGTCCCTCGACCGCCTCGATGACCGCCAGCACGCTGACCTCGGCCGGCTCGAAGTCGGCCGCGTACCCGCCGGTGGGACCGGGATCGGAGCGCACCCATCCCTGCTGGACCAGCGGGTTCATCACCTGCGTCAGGAACCCCTTCGAGGTGCCGACCTCGTCGGCCAGGTCGGCGGCCTTCGTGCGGCCCTCTCCCCCGCTGAGCGCCAGCAGGGCACGGATGGCGAGGTCGGATCGACGAGTTACCTCTAGTCGCATAGTGAGAGACTATTCGATAGGGTGCCCCCTGCCAACCGCGACCACGAACGAGGGAGACAGCCATGAGCGGCGGACGCGTGCGACCCACCCCGACCCGAGATCTCGACACCCCCGAGGAGATCGCGGAGATGGTGCGGCGCTTCTACCAGGACGTGGCGCAGGACGATCTGCTCGGGCCGATCTTCAACGACGTCGCCCAGGTCGACTGGATCGAGCACCTTCCCAAGCTCACGAGGTTCTGGTGCCGGGCGCTGCTCGGCCTCGAGGGCTACGTGGGCAACCCGTTCCGATCGCACGCGCTGATCAACGAACGCTCTCCGTTCACGATCGAGCACTTCGAGCGTTGGCTCCAGCTGTTCCACGACACCGTCGAGCTCGGCTGGGTCGGCCCCAACGCAAACCGGGCGCTCGCGCTGGCGCACAACGTGGCGCGCGTGCACGCCGGCCAGCTCATCGGCCACCCGACCGCGCCGGCCTCCGCATGACCAGCGAGCGCGGCGACCTGGCCACGCCCACCCACGTGCACGACCTGGTCATCCGCTTCTACCGGGAGATCGTCTTCGACGAGTTGCTCGAACCGATCTTCGGCGAGGTGGCCGAGGTCGACTGGGCCGACCACATCCCCAAGCTCATCGACTACTGGTGCTGGATCCTGTTCGGCGCCGGCGGCTACCCGGCATCGGTCACCAAGGCCCACCGCCACCTGCACGAGCTACGACCGATCGAGCCCGTCCACTGCGATCGCTGGTTCTCCCTGTGGGTCGCCAGCGTCGACGCCGGTTGGGCCGGCCCCTGCGCCGAGCGGGCCAAGAGCCACGCCGCGGCCCTCATGGCCGGGATGGCCAAGCACGTGTTCGGCTTCACCTGGACCGCACCGGCGGAATCCATCGCCGGAGAAGTCGTGCCGCTCGAGGGTTGACTTCGGGCATGGCGGGTACCGGTTCGCAGGGACTTGCCCCCGTCTCCCGGTTCCCGCCACCGGTCGAGACGGGGGCACCCCTCGCTTCGCCTCGTGCAGAGCAGAGCGAGGGCTAGTAGCGGTAGATGGTCTCGGTGGGGTGGTAGGCGATCGAGGTGGACCGGAACGTCGCCGGGTCGAGCGCTTCGAGCGTCTGGTCGGTGAGCAGGATCGGCGTGCCCGACACCACCAGCACCCGACTGACGTGGGGAGGAGGCGCCGGCGAGCAGTTGAAGAACGACGCGCGGTCCTCCTCCCCCGGCGCGAACCGGGCGATGGTCCCGTCGTCCACGAGGTAGCAGCCGTATCGAGGCCACTCCACCTCCTCGCGCTCCGTGTCGCCGCACCGCAGCACCACCGCGTCGGACCCGATCATCCGTCGGATCTCCGGGTCGGTGATGTCCACCACCGGGCAGGGTGCGGGCGTCTCGTTCGGCTTGCTCGCCACCGGGACCGCCACCTCGGCCACCCCGTGATCGGTGCTCAGCACGGCCGCTTCGTTGGGGGCATCCTGGGTGCCTTCTTGCGTGTTGCGCAGGCCCCACATGGCGAGCCGGCGGTCGGGCCAGTAGGTGAAGGCGTGGTGGTCACCGCCGACGTCGTCGGCCACCCACGGGCGCTCCCAGGTGGCCACGACGCGGGGAGCATCGGCGTCGCTCACATCGAGGAGCTGCGCCTGGACCCAGCTCCGGCTGCGCCTGGCGTCCCCTTCGCCCACCTCGTCGTAGCGCGAGCCGATCAGGAGCGCCTGGTGGTCCGCCAGCGGGTGGAAGTAGCCGATCGTGCCGGCCAGGGTGACGCTGCCGGCTCGACGAGGTTCGTCGGGCCGGGTGACGTCGACCACGTACACCTCGCGACCGAAGGATCCGGTGGAGATCAGCACCCGGCCCTCCACGAACCGCACCGCGGTCACCTCGCCCTTGCCGCTCGACAGGTCGTCGACCTTCGCCGTCTCGGTCATCCCGCCGTCGCCGTCGGGGGTCAGGATCGTCAGGTCGACGCCGACCTTCGGGTCCTGCTGCCACGGCGTGCCCTCCGTGGTCACCACCGCCAGGGAGTCGCCGATCTCGCCGAACGCGAACTGGCCGATCGTCGAGCCGTCCACGATCCCCGATCCCGCGTAGGTGGGCGCGGCATCGTCGGCGAAGGTGAACTCGTGGACCGCGGTCTGCCAGTCGTCGAACTCGAGGCGGTCCCGGTCGATCGGGTCGACCCACACCTCGGAGCTGATCGCCACCTTGTCGAGGCCGGCGTAGAGGGTGGTGGCCGGCGCCAGGATCGACGTGCCGGCGGGCTCGAAGCGCCCGGTCCCCAGCGGGAACGTCACCATCGAGGTCATGGCCACGCCCGAGAACGTGTCGGGGACGTGCACCCGCTCGCAGGGCACGAGCGGTCGGGGGTCCTCCCCCTTGCGCTGCCAGTCGGGGATCCAGTCGGCGGCGGCCGACGAGGCCACCGACCGGCGGTTCTGCTCCAGGGCCTTGGCCACGGAGTTCGGCGTGGTCGGCAGGACGAACCCGAGATCGGCCATGTTCGACGTGGTCACCAGCCGGATCTCCCCGTCCACCAGGCGAGCCGACACCAGCGAGCCCTCGACGCGGATCCGGTCGGTGGTCTTCGGCGCACCCGGGTCGGTGGCGTCCACGAACGTGACGGTCAGGTAGGGGGTCGATGCCTGGGTGGCCGAGGGGTCGCCTTCGACCGGCTCGGAGATCTCGACCTCGGTGCCGAAGACCGCCACCCGCCCGCCGGCCACGAGCAGCTGGCTCGCCACTCGCTGGCGACCGGACGTGGTGACGTCGAGCGTCGACAGGACCCGCAGCGTCGAGGCGTCGGTGATGCGCAGGTTGCCCTTGCCGTCGAGGTCGTAGATCAGCTTCCCGACCGCCTTCACGAAGTCGAGCTCGTCGACCCCGCTGACCTGCACGTTGGTGCCCAGGGTGGTGCCGGCGTCGGCGGCCGTCGATGTGCTGGCGGCTGCGAACGTGTCCGACTCACGGCTCAGCCGCTCGGCCACCCCGTAGCCCAGGTAGGACAACCCACCGAACCCCTGGCTCCCGACGTGCTCCGCGCCGACCCGGCGGAGGTCGTCCACCAGCGCGTCGCAATCGGCGAAGGTCGACACCGTGCTCACCAGCTTCACCCTGGTGGGATCGACCGGGCGGTCGTCGAGCGACGCGAGCAGGCGCTCCACCTGCCCGGCCGTGGGGGCACCGGGCCGATCACCCGCCAGCTCCGCGTCGTGGTCGGCGTCGCGCTGCTGGAACAGCAGCCCCCCGAGCAGCGCCACCACGGCGAGGGCTGCACCGGCGAGCACGGCCGCGCGGCGGCTCCGCCGTCGGAGCACGGCGATCTCCACCGCCGACGGCGAGATCGGGCTGCTCGCCTGGCGGAGCCGGGCACCGGCGGCGGCCAGCGTCGGATCGTCGTCCTCGCCGGGCACGGGGTCGAAGGGTTCGTTCATGGCGGGCCTGCTCTCATGGCGCGTGCGACTGGACGGCTGGGGAGGACCGGAGCGCGGCCCGGCCCCGGTGGAGGAGCGACTTCACCGCCGGAACGGTGGTCTGCATGGTCTCGGCGATGTCGTCGACGCCGTGGTCGGCGCCGTAGCGCAGGGCGATCGCCACCGCTTGGTCCCGGGGCAGGGCACGGACCGCGGCCCACAGGCCCTCGTCGTCGAGGGCGGCCAGGGGGTCGGCGGCAGCTGTCGACGATGTGACCATGGCACCCAAGCGCTGCACCGCCCGCTGCTCGGTGTGGGACCGGCGGGCCACCGAGATGGCCTGGTTGATCGCCACCCGGCGAGCCCAGGCCCCCGGCCGGTCGAGCTGCGACACCCGGCTCCACCGCCGGAAGCACCGCTCGAACGCGTCCTGCACGATCTCCTCGGCCCGGTGCCGGTCCCCCACGATCGCGGTGGCGGCCGCGACGAGGCCCCGGCTCTCGGCCTCCACCAGCTCCGCGAAGTCGACCATCACTCCTCCACCGCACACACGCACGACAGCCCCGCCGGGTCGCGCAGGTGCTTCTCGTGCGGTCAGGACTCGAGGAGGACGGTGACGGGTGTGAGCGACTGGGTGGTGCCGCCGTCACCGAGTTGTCCGTAGTCGTTGAATCCCCAGCAGGAGATGGTTCCGGTCTCGCGCAAGGCGCACGTGTGGAGGCGGCCGGCGGTCACACCGGTGGCATCGGTGATGCCGGGAACGCTGTGCGGTGTGAGCGACTGGATGTTGGTGCCGTCGCCGAGCTGCCCGTTGAGGTTGACTCCCCAGCAAGAGACGGTCTCGGTCCCGCGCAGGGCGCACGTGTGGCCACCGCCGCCGCTGGCGGCCCTGGCATCGGTCATGCCGGTCACCGTGACCGGTGTGGGCGAGGTGACGCTCTGGGTGCCGTTGCCGAGCTGCCCGAGGCTGTTGTATCCCCAGCAGGACATGGTTCCAGTCCCGCGCACGACGCACGTGTGGCTGGTGCCGCTGCTGATGGAGGTGGCATCGGTGATGCCGGTCACGGTGACCGGTGTGGGCGAGTTGGTGCCGGTGCCGTCGCCGAGCTGCCCGAAACCCCCCTGTCCCCAGCAGGAGACGGTTCCGGCCCCGCGCACGGCGCACGTGTGGGAGCCGCCGCCGCTGATCGCGGTGGCATCGGTGATGCCGGCCACGGTGGTGGGTGTGGACGAACTGTTGTTGCTGGTGCCGTTGCCGAGCTGCCCGAGGCTGTTGGCTCCCCAGCAGGAGATGGTCCCCCCTGTCTGTCAGGGTGGGGTGAGACACCTGCGGGAATCCATCATCCCTACAGGG
>CAZIVZ010000095.1:0-9697 GCA_964542495.1 uncultured Aquihabitans sp. | reverse complement strand
CGTGCGCTTCGGCTACGTGCAGGCGCCCGAGGGGGTCGACGTCGCCCTGGCCGCCCCCAAGGGTCCCGGCCACCTGGTGCGGCGCACCTACACCGAGGGCGGCGGCGTGCCGTGCCTGATCGCCGTGGCCCAGGACGCCAGCGGCTCGGCCCGCGACCTGGCGCTGGCCTACGCCGACGCCATCGGCGGCACCCGTGCCGGCGTGATCGAGACCACGTTCGAGGAGGAGACCGAGACCGATCTCTTCGGCGAGCAGGTGGTGCTCTGCGGTGGGCTCACCGCCCTGGTGCAGGCCGGGTTCGAGACGCTCACCGAGGCCGGCTACCAGCCCGAGATGGCCTACTTCGAGTGCCTCCACGAGCTGAAGCTGATCATCGACCTCATGTACGAGGAGGGGATCGCCGGCATGCGCTACTCGATCTCCACCACCGCCGAGTACGGCGACCTCACCCGCGGCCCCCGGGTCATCACCCCGGCGGTGAAGGCCGAGATGAAGAAGATCCTGGGGGAGATCACCTCGGGGCAGTTCGCCGAGGAGTTCGTGGGCGAGGTGCGCGCCGGCGGCGCCAACTTCGATGCCCTGCGCAAGCGCGGTGCCGAGCACCAGATCGAGACCGTGGGCAAGGAGCTGCGCTCGATGATGCCGTGGATCTCGGCCGGCAAGAAGTCGGTGTCCGAGATCTCCGGCGGCGACTGACCGTCTGGCCGAGGGCCGCTTCCCGGTCCGGTTCGACCGGTTCTCCGCCCGCTGTGTCGGGGTTTGGGACGTTGGCGCAGAATCTGCGCAGATTCTGCGCCAACGTCGCCTCGCCGGGATTGGTGGCGGGGGCGCCGGGATTTCGGTCGCGAGTTCGAATCGCATGGAGCGCGATGCGCGACCAGAAGCCGGCGGCGTCGATTCTTGGTGGAGAATCGGCGCTCTGACGACCACCTCTGTACCCAGAACGGCGCTCGAGGTGCGGGCCCGCCTGGCGCTGGGCGCGATCGTCGCCCTCGCCTGCTTCGGCGCGCTCTGGCGGCTCGGACGGTCGGACTGGAAGGTCGACGAGTCGCTCGACGGCGCCTTCGCCTGGGAAGCGGTGCGCCACGGGAACTGGAGCCTGGAAGACGGCCACCCCGTCTTCGTCCGCTGGCTCCTCGGGCTGGGCCAGCTCGCCTTCGGGCAGACCCGCACCGGCGTGCGGGTGGTGCCGGCGTTGGCCTCGGTGCTCGCCGTCGTCTTGCTGTACGTGGTGGGTCGGACCCTGGTCGGGTGGCGCACGGGCCTGCTCGCAGCGGCCATGTGGGCCGTCCTGCCCCGTGCCCTGGTGCTCGGCCACGAGGTGGTCGGCCCCCTCCGCGGCGACCGGTTCGGCTACCTCGAGCCGTTCATGGTGGTGGCGCTGCTGGCGGCCACGCTCACCGGGTGGCGGTGGGTGCAGCGAGGCGCGTGGCGGCACGCGGTGGCCACCGGCGCCCTCGTGGGCCTCGCCGGCGCGTTCAAACCCACCGCACTGGTGGTCCTGCTGCCGATCACGGCGATCGGCTTGACCCGGCACCGATCGGTCCGCCAGGTCGGCACCCAGGCGGCGGCGATGGCCGGGCTGGCCACCGCCGTGTTCCTGGCCACCTACCTCCCGCTCGGGGCCGACGCGCCCGGTCACCTCCGCGAGCTGTTCCGCTACCAGCTCGACCACGCCCGCACCGGCCACGTGTTGGTGATCGACGGGGTGGCCACCACGTCGCAGCCCCGCTGGGCCCACCTCGTCTACCAGTGGCGGGGGATGGGGCCGCTCGCCTGCACCGGCCTGCTGGTCGGGTTCGCCGGCGCGTGGGCGGACCGACACCGCCCGGCCACCCGGTACGTGGCCGCCATCTGGGTCACGCTGCTCGGCCTCCACGTCCTCTCGCCGGTGGCGCTGCCGCACTACTACCTGCTGTGGGCTCCGTTCTCGGTGCTGCTCGCGGCCATGGGCCTGGTGCACCTGCTCGCACCGGTTCGGCAGCCGGCGGTGCGCGCCCTCGGGCTGGCCGGCGTGGTGCTGCTCGCCGTGGCCGGCGCCCTCGCACTGGTCGACGTGGCCACCGTCGACCGCGGTGACTACGGCCGCCTCGTGGCCGAGCTCGATCGCCGCGGCGTCCAGCCGACCGCGGTGCGCTACCAGGGCGAGGCCCTCGACCGGTACTTCCCCGGCGCTCCCGCGGGCCAGATCGGCTTCAGCGAGCCGACCGACCCGTTCGACCTCCTGGTGCTCGACCCGCGCGACGTGCCCATGCTGCCCGCTGGAGCGGCCGACGCCGAGCGGGGGCGAGCCGCGGCCGCCGGCCTGACCGAGCACCGCATCGGTCGCCTCGAGGTCTGGTTCCGGGACCCTCGGCAGCCCGAGCCGTAATCCCGACTTGAACGGTCGGGATTAGGCGCTACGCTGCGCTCATGAGCAACGATTCCTGGGGCTTCGAGACCCGACAGATCCACGCCGGCCAGACGCCGGACTCCGCCACCGGTGCCCGCGCCGTGCCGATCTACCAGACCACCTCGTACCAGTTCAACAGCTCCGAGCACGCCGCCAACCTGTTCGCGCTGGCCGAGATCGGCAACATCTACACCCGGATCATGAACCCCACCCAGGGGGTGCTCGAAGCCCGGCTGGCGGCGCTCGAGGGCGCCACCGCCACGGCCGTCGGCCTGCCCGGCGCGCTCGCCGTCGCCTCGGGCCAAGCCGCCGAGACCCTGGCCGTGCTCAACCTGGCCGAGGCCGGCAGCCACATCGTGGCCTCCGCGTCGCTCTACGGCGGCACGTACAACCTCTTCCACTACACGTTCCCGAAGATCGGGATCGAGGTCACCTTCGTCGATGACCCCGACGACCTCGAGGCCTGGCGCGCCGCCGTCCGGCCCAACACCAAGGCCTTCTACGGCGAGAGCATCGGCAACCCCAAGAACGACTTCCTCGACATCCGCGCCATCGCCGACATCGCCCACGAGGTCGGGGTCCCGCTCATCATCGACAACACCGTGGCCAGCCCCTGGCTCATCCGCCCCTTCGAGCACGGGGCCGACATCGTGGTGCACTCGGCCACCAAGTTCATCGGCGGCCACGGCACGTCGATCGGCGGTGTGATCCTCGACGGCGGCTCGTTCGACTTCTCGGCCAACGACAAGTTCCCCGGCTTCACCGAGCCCGACCCGAGCTACCACGGCCTCCAGTTCTGGCCCGCCCTCGGCGCCGGCTCCTACATCATCAAGGCCCGGGTCCAGCTGCTGCGAGACATCGGTCCGGCGATCAGCCCGTTCAACTCGTTCCAGCTCCTCCAGGGCCTCGAGACGCTGAGCCTGCGCATGGAGCGCCACAACGAGAACGCCGCCAAGGTGGTGGCGTACCTCGCGGATCACCCGCAGGTGGAGGCCATCCGCTACGCCGGGCTGGCCTCGTCGCCGTGGCACGATCGGGCCGACGCCATCACCGGTGGCAAGGGCTACGGCTCGGTGCCGGCGTTCGTGATCGCCGGCGGCCGCGAGGCCGGGGCCAAGTTCGTGGAGGGCCTCACCCTGCACAGCCACGTGGCCAACATCGGCGACGTGCGCAGCCTGGCCATCCACCCGGCGTCCACCACCCACAGCCAGCTCACCGAGGTGGAGCAGTCGGCCTCGGGTGTGGAGGCGGGCCTGGTGCGCCTCTCGGTGGGCCTGGAGTCGATCGACGACATCATCGCCGACCTCGACCGGGGCTTCGCCGCGGCGACGTAGCGGCTACCGGGCCGGTCGGGCGACGAGGCGATCCACCCACACGCGGCCGAGCCACTCGGCGAAGCGCTCGTTGCTCCAGCCCCGCTCGTTGACGAGGCGGTGCCACAGCATCCCGTCGGTCATCGACCAGACGACGTCGCGGCACTCGTCCTCGGAGACGGCGAGCTGCCCGGTGGCGGCGGCCTCGGCGGCCATGACGCCGATCCCGGCGAGGCGTTGCCGGCCCATCTCCTCGAGCATCGCCGCGGCGGCGGGGTCGGCGCCGGCCGCCGACTGGACCATGAGCTGGAACGGCGCGATGCGCTGGGCCGTCTGGGTGGAGAGCTCGGCGTGGAGCACGAGCCGCCGGGCCAGGTCAGGCTCGTTGCGGACGGCGAGCACCTCGGGGCGTTCGTGGAAGACGACCTCTTGCTCGTCGCCGCCGACGGTGATGTCCCAGGCGCGGTGGAGCAGCACCGCCTTGGTGCCGACGGACTTGTGGATCGTCTCCACCGACACGCCGGCCGCGCGGGCGACGTCGGCCATGGTCGTGTGGCCGTAGCCGCGCTCGACGAACAGGTCGCGCGCGGCGCGGACGACCGCGACGCGGGTCTCCTCGGCTTGGGCGCGACGCCGCGTGGAGTCGTACGACCGGCGCTTGACAGGGTCCTCAGATTTCATTACATACTTCCTGTATTGGTTTGATGGCAAGTGTAAGCGATTGCTGGGAGGCGATTTCGATGACCCCCAACACGGCCATGGTCGAGGTTGCCCGGCGCCGCAACGCCGGGTTCGGCAACGTGGAGGTGGCGGTCATCGACACGTCCGCCATCGACCTGCCCGATGGCTCCTTCGACGTGGTCGTGTGCCGCATGGGGCTCATGTTCACGCCGGACCCGGCCGTGGCGCTGGGTGAGATCCACCGGGTCCTGCGCGCCGGCGGCCGCTTCGCCGCGCTCACCTGGGCGGGGATCGAGCACAACCCGTGGATGACCTGCGTGGGGATGGCGGCGATGGCGAACGGCCTGGTGGCCGGCAGCCCACCGGTCGGCCCCGGCGGCATCTTCTCCCTCGGTGACCCCAACCACCTCGCGGCGCTGGTGGGCGATGCGGCCTTCGTCCAGGTGGTGGTCGAAGAGCTCCCGACCACGTTCGAGTCGGAGAGCATCGATTCCCACATCGAGCGGGTGAGCGCGTTGGCGGGCCCGCTCGCCGCGGCGTTCGCTCGGGCGACCCCGGCTCAGCTCGCCGCCGTTCGCCAGACCGCCGCGCAGCTCGCCGCCGAGCACATCGACGAACGAGGGGTGGCGTTGCCGGGCCGCGCGATCCTCGTGGCAGGTCAGGTGCCCGCCTGATCGCGCCGCCTACTTCGGGTGATCCTGGGCGAGTCGGCTCGGTGCTGCCGCGGACAGCGGTCACAAGGTGGCCAGCTTCGCCTTCATGTGCTCGATGACCGCAGCGTGGGCCGCGTGCGGGCTGAACAGGATCACCTCGGCGTCCTCTTCCACCCGCACGCTGTGGCCGGCGGGCCAGTGGAAGCAGTCGCCGGTGGTGCACCGGTCGGTGGTGCCGTCGGCATAGGTGACGACGAGCCTGCCGCTCAGCAGGTAGCCCCAGTGCGGGGCGTCGCAGAGGTCGCCCTCCAGGCCCGCCAGGAGGGGCTTGATGTCGGTACCGGCACCGAGGCTGAAGTACTCGGCGGCCAGGTCGCCGCCGAAGGGGAGCTGGCGGGCGGTGGCGCCGGGCACGGCCAGGACGACGGGGATCTCGGTCTTGTCGATGCGCATCGCTGCGTTCCTCTCGGATCGTGGTGGCGACGCTCTGCCGCCCACCACGAAGGCGCGACAACCGATGTCACAATGGGACACGTGGGCGTGGAGGCGGCGCGATCGGCACTCGAGCGGTCCGAGTTCCAGGGCGCGATGCACGCCCTGGGTGAGCGGCCGCCGGCCGGCGAGGATCCGGTGCCGTGGTTGCAGCTGCGGGCTCAGGCCGCCTTCGGCGCCGGTGCCTACGACGAGGCCGTCGCCTCGTGGGAGGAGCTCCATCGCCACCATCGGTCGAACGGCGCCCGCGTGGAAGCGGCCCAGGCCGCGCTCATGACCGCCATGTTCCTGCTCATCGACAGCGGCCTGATGTCGACCGTCCGGGGCTGGGTCCGTCGGGCCGAGCGCCAGCTCGAGGGCGACGATCCGTGCCCGGTCCACGCGCTCGTGGCGGCGGTGACCGGCTACGAGCGGTTCATGTCGGGCGACATGGTCGCGGCGCTGGCTCACGCCACGCGCGCCGTGGAGCTCGGCGAGCAGCTCGACGTCATGGCCGCCGTCACCATCGGTCGCACCGCGCTGGGGCGCATCGCCGTGCTCGAGGGCGATGTCTCCGGCGGGCTCGAGCAGCTCGACGAGGTGTGCGCCCTTGTTGATGTCGGGCGACGTCGATGCCCTGACCACGGGGATGATGTACTGCGAGCTCGTGTGCGCGGCGCAGGGCCTGGCCCGCCACGACCTCTCCCGGGAGTGGACCGAGGCGATGGAGCGCTGGTGCCCCGATCGTGCCTTCGGCTGCGTCCAAGGTCGCTGCCGCGTGCACCGGGCCGAGCTGTTGCGCCTGTCCGGTCCGGCCGACGTGGCCGAGCGCGTGGCGTTGCAGGCCTGTGCCGAGCTCCGACCGTGGATGCGCCGCGAGTTCGGCTGGCCGATGGTGGAGCTGGGGACCATCCGACTCCGCCGGGGCGATCTCGCCGGCGCAGAGGAGGCGTTCGCGGCGGCGGGGGACCACGGCTGGTCCCCCCACCCGAGCCTGGCCCTGCTGCGGTTGGAGCAGGGTGACGTCGCGGCGGCGAAGGACCTCATCACGGCCGCGATCGCCCACCCGGCGGAGGCACCGTCGAAGGAGCAGCCGCCGTTCGGCGACCTCCGCCTCGCCCCGCTGCTCGATGCGCAGGCCGAGATCTGCGCGGTCGCTGGAGACGGCCCGGCGCTCGCGACCGCGGCCGAGGCACTGGCCGGGGTCGCCCAGCGGTATGCCAGCCCGGCGCTCCAGGCGGCCGCGGCGCTGGCGTCGGCGCGCGTCGCGGTCATCGATGGCGAGGGCGCCGTCGCCGTCGCGCGAGCCCGAGCCGCAGAGGAAGCGTTCGATGCGCTCGATGCCGGCTACGACGTCGGGCGCGCCCGCACCGTGGTGGCCGAGGGGCTCGAGCTCACCGGAGACCGCGTGGGTGCGGTGGCGGAGCTCCGAGCGGCACAGCGGGCCTATGCCACCTACGGAGCGAAGCATCGAGCCGCCGCGCTGGACGCGCGCGTCGAGGGGACGGCTCCGGCACATCGCCCGACTGAGGACCGTGCCCGTCGAGGTGTCTTCCGTGCCGACGGTCCGATGTGGCAGATCGAGCTCGAGGGCCTCCGGATCGGCCGGCGACGAGGCGGGGCTGGCGGTGATCGACGATGTCGCCCGGGAGGCCTACCGACGCCGCCTGCGCGACGTCGACGACGACATCGAGGAGGCCGTGCGGCTCAACGACCTGGGACGGCAGGTCAAGGCCGAGGCCGACCGCGACTACCTCGTCGCCGAGCTCAGCCGTGCCGTTGGCCTCGGCGGGCGTGGTCGCACGGTGGGCGGGTCGTCCGAACGGGCCCGCACGAGCGTGGCGCGGTCGCTCCGCTACGCCCTGGCCGAGGTCGCGTCCCGCCACCCGCCGGCGGCCGGCGGCCGAGCACCTTCGGACGAGTCTGCGCACCGGCACCTACTGCTCGTACCAGCCCGACCCGTTCGCCCGGGTGGACTGGGAGCTCTGACCCTCGGGGCACCTGATCCAAACCCGACGGGCGAAGGATCGTGGCGAAGACCTGATTGACCGATGAGGGGGTCGTAGGTACGGTCCCCGCGGGATGTGGCGGCCGCCCTGAGCAGGGCCTTCGACGCGGGGGAGGGCTCATGGCCTTCAGATGGAACGGACGTCGGCAGTGGCCGGGTTTCGCGGTGTTCGCGGTGGTTGCGCTCGCAGGTGTGCTCACCGGTTGCGACACCACGCCGGTGTTGGTCTCGGGCACGGTGTCCGCAGCGCCGTCCGGGGCGGGCGTAGGCGGCGTCGTGGTGCAGGTCTACGCCGATGACGCCGAAACCCTGGTGTCGGAGACGACCAGCGGCATCGCCGGGGGATGGGCGTTGCGGGCATCGACGCTGGCCGATGGCACGTACCGGGTCAGGATCGGTGACCGGTGGTGGCCCGACGCGGGGTCATGGAGTGAGGCCGCCAGCATCGCGTTGTCCACCGCGTCGCCGACCGTGCTCGATCGGTCCTTTGGCGAGGCCGGTCGGTTGGTCGGTGGTGTGGTCGACGACGACGGTATGGCGTTGCCAGCCATCTTCGTGGTGGTGGTGCGCGCTTCGGATGGCCACCACATCGGTTCGGCCCAAACCGATGTGGACGGGCAGTTCGCGATCCCGGTGATCGCGGCGGACACCTATCGGGTGATGATCGCGGATCCGTCCCAGAGGTGGCCATCGGTGATGGTCGGTGGCTCGACACCCACCGACTTCGAGTTGACTTCCGGCATCATCCCGGTGGGCAACATCCAGATCTCGACAGGCCGGCCGTACAGCTCGACTCCCTGGGGCACCACCGCCCGGGTGTCGGTCGGCGCCGGGGGTGTGCAGGCCAACGACTGGTCGGACGGGCCGACGGTGAGTGGAGATGGTCGGGTCGTCGTGTTCCGGTCGGCGGCGAGCAACCTGGTTCCCGGCGACACCAACGCGACCTGGGACGTGTTCGCCCACGATCGATCGTCCGGCGTGACCACCCGAGTTTCAGTCGCCTCCGACGGCTCCCAAGCCAACAACGGCTGCTACCTCCCGGCGGTCAGTGGAGACGGCCGCTACGTCGCCTTCATGTCGTTGGCGACGAACTTGGTTCCCGGTGATACCAACGCGGCCGGGGATGTCTTCGTTCACGATCGTCTGACGGGTGTGACGAGTCGGGTGTCGGTCTCCTCAGCCGGCGTCCAAGTGAGCGGCGAAGCCACCAGTCCAGCGATCAGTCGGGATGGGCGCCTCGTCTCGTTCGTCTCATCGGCGTCGAACCTGGTGCCTGGCGACACCGGTGAGAGAGATGTGTTCGTTCACGATCGTCTGACGGGTGTGACGACTCGGGTGTCGATCTCGTCGAGCGGCGCACAAGCCAACAATCGCTCGGACGATCCGGCGATCAGTTCCGATGGTCGCCATGTCACGTTCCAGTCGGAGGCGTCGAACCTCGTGGCGGGTGACACCAACGGTCGATGGGACGTCTTCACCCACGATCGGTCGACCGGCGAGACCCGTCGGGTGTCTGTTGCCACCGGCGGCACCCAGGCGAACGACTTGTCGGAGCGACCCGCGATCAGCGGTGATGGTCGCTATGTCTCGTTCGAGTCAGCGGCGTCGAACCTGGTGGCGGGCGACACCAACGGATACCGGGATGTCTTCGTGCATGATGGATCGACGGGTGTGACAAGTCGCGTGTCAACCTCGTCGGCGGGGGTCCAGGCCAACAGCGCCTCCTACCATTCGGTGCTCACCGGGGATGGTCGCTACGTCACGTTCGACTCCGTAGCCTCAAACCTGGTGCCCGGTGATGTTGTCGCAGGCACCGACGTGTTCGTCCGTGACCTTTCCACTGGCGTGATCACCTTGGTGTCGGTCAAGCCAGATGGCGCACCGGCAGGAGGTTCGAACGACCCGGCGATCAGCGACGATGGACGGCTCATCACGTTCGTATCGCTGGCGACGACGCTCGTCGACGGCGACTCCAACGGCCATGCGGACATCTTCGTGAACGAACGGCCTGCCGCCTGAGAGGAGGTGGTCGGGGAAGCTCACGCGTTGCTCAGGCGGAGCGGAGTTCCGCCACCACGTGGTCGATGCTGCGGGTGAGCTGGGCCACGTCCTCGGCGTCGATGGCCGGGAACAGCGCCACGCGGAGCTGGTTGCGGCCGAGCTTGCGGTAGGAGTCGG
>CAZIVZ010000094.1:0-9701 GCA_964542495.1 uncultured Aquihabitans sp. | reverse complement strand
CAGCGGGCGCACCCGGGCCAGCACCTCGTCGAGCCGCTCCCCGGTCCGGTCGGCCACCTCCACCAGCGACGACGTCGGCGACGCCACCCCCATCCTCCGCTCGTAGCGGGCCACCCGCCGCCAGACGTCGCCCTGGTCGGCCTCGAACCGGGGGCCGACGTCCGGGCTCGCCGGGCGCTGAGGCCGGTCCCGACGCAGGCCACGCAGCGCGCCCCGAACGGCGAGCGGTGCGCTGAGCCGGTGCGTGTCGTGGTCGCCGGCGCCGGACCAGCGCCCCTGCTCCACGCACCGGACGTCGAGCTCGAGCGTGGTCTCGGCCCCCACGAGCACGTCGTGCACCAGCACCCGCTGCTGCCAGCCACCCACCAGGATCGTGCCCTCCAGCAGCACGAAGGGCTTGCGGCCGGGGTTGTCGAGGGTGAGGGCCTCCACCGTGGAGCCGTCGGCCTGCTCCCGGATGCGGGCGCCCTTGGGCGGCACGGTGCGGATGCGCCGCGCGGGCACCGGGGCGTCGGTCCAGACCGGGAAGACGGTGAGCGGGCCGGCCTCGGTGGGCGAACCGACGTGGAGCGTGGGAGCGGTGATCACAGGTGCCTCCTGGCATCGAGCGAACGGGCTGGGCAAGGGGTTGGCTCGTTCGTGACTTGCCAGTACGGGATTAGCGTGACAATGCGCTAACAAAGGGCATGGCACCACGCGCCACCCGCCGTCACACGCCTCCCGCCGGGGGCGCCAAGAGCGACCTCGTCCGCTTCCCGCGGCCGACCCTGGCGGTCGACGTCGCCGTCCTCACCGTCCCACCGGGCGACTGGGCGGGCGCCCCGAGCACGGCCGACGGACTGGCGGTCCTGCTCGTCCGACGGGACGGAAGCACCGAACCCGGCACCTGGGCGCTACCGGGCTCGATGGCCCGCGAACGAGAGCGGCTCGCCGACGCCGTGCTGCGCACCCTGCACGACAAGTGCGGCATCGAGGGCCTGGCCCCCCGCCAGCTCGCCGCCTTCGACGACCCCGACCGAGACGAGCGCGGCTGGGTGATCTCCATGGCCCACGCCGACGCCGTGCCCTTCGACCGGCTCCTCGCCGCCCTCGAGGCGCGCCACGACCTGACCGTGGCCCCGGTGGACGGGCAGGCGGCGGTCGCTCCGGTCGAGGCGGCCGACGTGCCCGACCTCGAGCTGCTCCCGTTCGACCACGCCCAGATCGTGCGTCTCGCCGTCGACGACCTCCGCGAGCGCTACCGCCGATTCCCCGACCCCGCCGGCCTGATCGACGAGCCCTTCACCCTCCTCGAGCTCCGCCGACTCCACGAGGCCGTGCTCGGCGAACCGCTCCAGAAGGACACCTTCCGCCGCCAGATGGCCCCGCAGCTCGAGGAGCTCGACGAGCTGTCCGACGGCACCGTCGGCCGCCCCGCCCGCCTCCACCGCCACCGCTCCTGACGGGGCCGAGACCCTCAGGCCGCCTGGGACCCAGCGCCGGTCCACGCGGCCCTGTTCGGTTCCGCGGCTCGGGGAACCATGACGGCCGACAGCGACATCGACCTGTTCGTGGTGAGGCCAGCCGGCGTCGAAGCCGACGATGAAGCCTGGCGGGGTCACGTCGAGCAGCTCGCCGTGCTCGTGACCCGGTGGACCGGCAACGACACCCGGATGCTCGAGTACGGCGAGCAGGAACTGGTGGAGGAGTCCCGCCGTGGCGACCCCGTCCTCACGGTCATCGCCCACGAGGGCATCCCCCTCGCCGGCCCACGCAGCTACCTCCAGCAGTTGGCGGTCGAGGCCGTGGACGACCTGCCTTGACCCGGGCGCTCGGCTGCTCGAAGGGACCTGGACAGGTCTGAGACGACCGGTCACCTACCCATCCCCACCGATGTTGGCGAGAAATCTCTGAAAGGGGGTTTCGAACCTCGCCACTCATGGGTAGCATCGTACACATGTTCCCTTCACCGGAGCTCGCCGAGCGTGACGCCAGGACCCGTGTGGTCGAGGCGCGCATCGCCGAGCTCCAGGGCATCGTCAACGCGGCGCACGGGGCGCTGGTGGACGTGGCGGCGGAGATCGTCGACGAGCGTCTCGGGCTCGGGTCGGGGGTGCACACCCCGGCGCTGTACCTGGCGTGGAAGACCGGGGTCTCCAAGGCCCACGCCAACGACCTGGTCCGGCTGGCCAAGCGCCGGGCCGAGCTGCCCACCTGCATTCGCTTGTTGCAGGAGGGGTCGCTGTCGCTCGATCAGGCCGCGGTGATCGCCCGCCACGTCCCCGCCCACTACGAGCAAGAAGCCGCCGAGGTCGGACGGCTCATGACCGTGCGCCAACTGCGCGCCGCGCTCCCCCGCTTCGGCTGGACCCCACCCCCCGACCCCGACGAACCGGTCGCTCCGAACGACCCGGCCGATGATGACCAGCGGTCGGTGTCCATGGGGGCGGATGAGCGCGGCTGGTGGATGAACGCCCGGCTCCCCGAAGACGAAGGCGCCGTGGTGCAGAACGCCATCGGCGCCATGGTCGACGACCTGTTCCGCCAACAGTCGGCCACCCTCCCCGAGGGAGAGCGCCCCAAGGTGACCTTGGCCGACGGGCTGGTGTGCGCCGCGGAGGCTGCCTTGCGCGCCGGTGAGGCCGCGCACCCCGGCACGGACCGCTACCAGATCCACCTCCACCTCGACACCGGCCCCGACGGCACCCCCGGCAACCTCGCCACCCACCTCGGACAACGCCTGCCCGACTGGGCCCACCAACTCCTGCTGTGCGACTGCGCGGTGCGCGCCACCACCTGGGTGCATGGTGTGCCGGTCAACGTCGGCCGCAAGACCCGCATCATCTCCCGCCGCGTCCGCCGCCTCATCGAACACCGAGACGGCGGCTGCGCGGTGCCCGGCTGTAGCGCGACGGTCGGGCTGCAGATCCACCACATCATCCACTGGGAGCACCTCGGCCCCACCGACACCAACAACCTCGTCGCCCTCTGCCGCCACCACCACCGCATCCACCACCAAGGCACCCTCGGCATCACCGGCAACGCCGACCTCCCCCGCGGCTCAGAGGGCGCCCTCGTGTTCACCGACCAATGGGGCCACACCATGGACCCCAGCGGCACCGGCCAACCCCTCCGCCGCGACGTGACCGTCGACGCCGAGGCCCGCACCCGCGGCCTGAACCCCCGCCCCTACCAGCCCCCGCTCGGCGAACGCCTCAACACCCGCGACTTCCACCTCAACCCCAACCACCTCCTCGACGCACCCCGCTGCCGGCGCACACCCGAACGCGAAGACGCCGAACCCGCCGCGCCCCCACCCACCTGGGACCACCCCCACGGCGAGACGGTCCCCGACCAGGCCGGCGTGGCCCAGGACCCCACCCGAGCCGGACCCGTCCATGCCAGCTGACGCGCTCACCGAACCCCGCACCCCCACCCACCGCGCCCCAGCGCGGCCAGCGGCGCGTCCGTGGTCGCAGGTCGGTCCTCCGTCCACCCGCCGGCCTGTCGCTTGTCGCTCCGAGGCGGGCGAACGCACACCCCAGAACGGCGCACGCCCGGCACGGGGGCCGGGCGAGGTGGAGCGGAGTGAAGAGGGCCATGAGGGAATCGAACCCCCGACCTCCTGCGTGTCATACAGAATCTCATGCGCCGAACTCACGACCAGCCACGGTCAACCCAACGGGTCCAAGGCCCCGCGGTGGGATCAGGCGAGAGCGTCTGCGTGATAGGAGGGGCGAGTGGCGACCAAGCAGCTTGCGCTCAGACGGGACGACCACTGCGCATCCTGCTCCGCTCCACTTGCCATCGGCATGACGGCGCAGTGGGACTCCATCGCAAGATCGGTCACCTGCCTCCCGTGCGTCGCCGAGGCCGAGCCGCTAGCCAGCGACACCACCGACTCTCGGACCGGTACCCCTGAGCCTCGCCCGCTGGACCTTGGGGAGCCCGGCCGCTCGGCCCGTCAGGAGCACGACCGGCGACGCGCCCGAGGTGAGGCCCGAATCGAGAAGAGGTGGGGTACCGGCCGCTTGGGCAAGATGGCCAAGTTCCTTTCGGACGACCCTCAGACCACCAAGGCCTGGGCAGCGGGCGCATCGGGTGAAGAGCGGGTCGCACAAGTTCTCCATGAGCGACTGGGCGCTTCCGCGGTGCTGCTCCACGACCGCAAGGTGCCCGGCACGCGCGGCAACATCGACCACCTCGCCATCGCCTCCAGCGGCGTCTGGGTCATCGACACCAAGCGCTACAGCGGCAAGGTCGAGCAGCGCGACGTGGGCGGCTGGTTCAAGACCGACCTTCGGCTCTACGTCGGCGGACGGGATCGCACCGGGACGGTCAAGGGGCTCGGATGGCAGGTCGATGCCGTCTACAGGGCGCTCGAAGCCGAGGACATCCCGATCCACTCAGCGCTCAGCTTCGCAGGAGCAAAGTGGCCCATCCTCTTCGCCCAGCCCTTCCGGCTCCAGGACGTGTGGATCAGTTGGCCCGCGAAGCTCGCCGACCTGATCGCCGCCCCTGGCACGCTGTCCGGGGAGGACATCGACCGGCTGGCACGGCGACTCTCGGTCCGCCTTCCGTCCAAGTAGTTCATCGTCCCGGGCAGCCCCTCCTTGTACGCGACGACCAACTCCGACGTGCTCGCGGAGTACGCACTGCGGCGCCTCGGTTTCCACCCGGACTGGGGAGAGGTTTCCGCACTCCAGCGCGGCGAAGCTGGTCTCCATCTGGAGAACACCATCGACAGCATGCCTCGCTACGTTCCGGTGCTGCACCTACACGGACGAGTGGGGTGGTATCAACGAACCCAGGATGAGCGGCTATTGGCGACTGATGGCTTGTCGACCTACGGCAAGTTCGGGGTTCCCATCCGAAGCTGCCCAACCCTCGCAAGGACTATGACCCCGATCCCGCAATCCAGGCGTTGTGGCCACAGTCCGAGGCCGCACTGGCCCGCGCACGGCGCGTGTTCGTTCTCGGGCATTCCCTCCACGATGCGGCCCTCGTGGATGCGCTTCGCCGACACGTCCAACCAGCCCGTCGCCCCGCGATCGCCGTGATGCCGCACGTGCCCGGAGAGCCGGGGCCGAGATCATCGAACTTGTGGGCTAGCAGTTCTCGGGTGCACGACTCGTTCGTGTCCGGTTCCAGCAGGAGCCGGAGATCCAATCCGATGTCATCGACGACTGGCCGGCAAGCCTCGCGAGGTAGGGCACGACGAGTCCGGTGTTGTGCCAAAGCAACCGTGCTGGGCCAACGCTCCGACGGCCCCGATCGGCCAAATTCGAGCGACGGGAACCACAGACGTGTAGTTCGATAGCGCACATGGATGATCCCGACGAGACGACCACGGACTTCACCGTTCTCGCAGCGGCCGTCGATCAGATCGCGCTCGGATCGGACTGGTTGTGGACGGTGGGCCAAGAGGCGGCGCGGGCGTGGACGACAGATCGGGCCATGACCGCACAGGAGATGGCCCTCGTGCGCGGCTTGCAGATGGCCGAGGACCAGCGACTGGATCGCCAGACGCCCTTCCACGCCTGGTGGCTCGACGCGGATTTCGGCGAAGGGGACTACCACCCGGGCTGGCCTCCGGTGTGGGCCGCGATCCTCGAACACATCACGCACCCTGTCGTCGCCGCCCACCTCTCGGACCTGTTGTGGGTGTCCCGATGCGGCGAGAGGCCCTACGTACATGCGCGGGCTGCGATCGACAGCTACCTCGCGCCGTGGCCCGCTGGATGGCAAGGGTTCGAGAGGACGCGAGGTCTCATGCGAGCCTTCGACCTCGCCCACGGCCTCAATGACGGGGCGCTGAGTCTCGCGACGGAGATCCGACTTCTCGACGAGGCCAGGATGGTGCTGGACCAGTTCGACATGGACCGCTCGGAGCATCGGGAGGACGGGCACGGCATCCGAGCAGCAGTGCGCCTCCTTGAACACTGTGGCGCCACGACGCTGGCCACCGAGTCGGAGGCACGGCTCGACGAGCTAGTCCGGCGCGCATGGCATGCGGCCGTCGACCCACACACCGTTGAGCGGATCTCCAAGATCGCATTGCCCCGCACGATGGACGAGGCCGAGCGGGAGACGATCATCGCGGGAGTGATCGACGCGTTCCGCGCGTTCGTGCCCATGGACGATCCGTTCCGACGCCTGATGTTCCTGCGGGAGGCGCTTCGAGTCGCTGAGGAGCGAGGTCATCCGAGCCATGCGCTGATCCTCCACGAGATCGAAACCCTCGACATGGAGGACGCCTACGAGGTCGTGAGGGCGGAATCCACCTTTTCGCGCTCGCTGGTCTCCGACTTTTGCGTCCGAGTCGTCGGCGCAGACAGCATCGAGGCCGCGATGACACGGTTTGCGATGCAGCGGACCCTCACGCCCGATCGTGTGGCGGCCGTCCGCGATGCCACCCAGGTCGGCATCCGCCACCTGGTCACCAGCCATCTAATCGGCGAAGCGAACAGCGTCGTCACGAGCACCGAGACCACCAACCACGACCTTGACGACGCCGTGGACCGCGACGTGCTGCAACAGGTCGGCCACCATGCCCGAATCACCTCGTACGCCCTGCTCGTTCCGGCGCTACATCAACTTCTGGAGTCCTACGGACCGTGGGACATCGCGGACCTCCAGGTCATCCTCCAGCGCAACGCCGCAGATTCGACGGTCGCCAACGCGCTGGCACGCGGGCTGGAGCACTTCCACAACCGTCGCTACGACGACGCCGCCCACGTCGCGCTTCCCCGTGTTGAGCGCCTCATCCGCCACATCGCCCGATCATGCGGAGTCGCGACCACGAAGCGCCCGACGAAGAAGGTGGGCGGAATCCGAGGTCTCGGGGAGATCCTCGCCGACATACGTGGGGATGGAACCGCCCCGCCGTTGCTCCCTGAGCCTCTCCTGACAAGCGCCGAACTTACGCTGGTCGAGGCCGACTCGCTCAACCTCCGCAATGACCTTGCCCACGGAATCAAGGAGATCGTGGACGCGGCCGACGCCGCTCTCATTCTCCAACTCGGCCTCGCCCTGGCCCTAACCATCGGCCTTCGAGAACCCGCCGACGATGCCGCCCAACCAACCGGGAAGGCAACGGAAGGCGAGCAGGCCCAGCCGTGATCGGATTTGTGTGGTGCTCTCGTGGCCGCGCATGACGGGATCGGGTACCGCAACAACCACTACGTACCGCAGTGGTACCAGCGGCGGTTCCTTCTCCCGAACGCGCGTCAGAGCGAACTGCACTACCTCTCCCTGCAACCTCAGTCGATCGTCGATGCGAAGGGCATACGTCGGCCCGTTCCCCAACGCCGTCGTCGACCGCTTCGTGAGTGCTTCGTCGAGCAAGACCTATACACCCTGCGCTTCGGCAAGCGGCTTTCCACCGCGATCGAGCAGCAGTTCTTCGGCGAGATCGACCGGCGAGGAGCAACTGCCGTCGAGTGGTGGGGTGCCTTCGAGCACCCCACGATGGACCGAGATGCCATTCGCAATCTGACCATGTTCCTCTCCTCGCAGAAGCTTCGGACGCCAAAGGGCCTGGACTGGCTCAGCCTGAACCTCGGGACCATGCCGGACCACGAACGCCTCCGCGCCATGGTCGACCTCCGCACCATCTTCTCGACCATCTGGACGGAGGCGGTCTGGCAACTCGCTGACACCGCTGAGTCGCCAACGAAGTTCATCGTCACCGACCACCCGGTGACCGTCTACAACCGGTTCTGTGGACCTCGACACGAGGGTTGTCGCGGAGCCAATGATCCCGACATCCGCCAGCACGCCTCGCACACGATCTTCCCAATCGACCTCAACCGTGTGCTGATCCTGACCAACCGCTCGTGGGTCCTCGACCCGTACCAACCGCCGACTGCACTGCGCCCGAACCCGGACTTCTACCGGGACAGCACCTTCAACATCTTCGAGGTCCATACGGGCCGCCAGTTGTCCGAGGACGAGGTGCGGGAGATCAACTTCATCTTGAAGAGCCGCGCGTACCGGTTCATTGGCGCAGCCGAGGAGGAGTGGCTGTACCCCGAGCAGCACGTCTCTAAGTCCGACTGGAACCAATTCGGCAAGGGCTACCTCCTCATGCCCGATCCCCAGGACCTTCACGAGGGCGGCGAGACCATCCTGGGCTACGACGACGGCTGGACCGAGGCGTTCGACTCCTTCGGCCGACGGCCCTGGGAGACGGGCTACGCCGGGATGCACGCTGAGCCGACAAGCAACGGCAACCTCCGGGCGTTTCAAGACGAGTTCCGCCAACTCTTCGGCCAACAGCCGCGCGGCTGCGGCTTCCATATCGGAAGATGACCGCAGTAGGCGGACAGTTTCCTGCGATGAACTAAGCATGTTCGAGGAGGAGGCCCAGGTCAGGCTCGATCCAGTCGGAGGCCCGGATCTAGGCCGGGCCTCGGTGGGCCAACGTGGCAGACCTGGTGTTCACGACAAGCGTCGGGACACCGATCGACCCGGCCAACCTACGGCGGGCGGTGCGAGAGATCACGGCGAAGGCGGGCATCGAGCGCAAGGTGGTGCCCTACGACTTCCGGCGCGCTGCTGCTTCCCTGCTGTCGGCCGAGGACGTGTCCGGCGAGCGGATCGCGGACGTGCTGGGCAACGACACCAAGACCGCGCTGAGCGTCCACCGCCGCCGCCGCCTCGACCCCATCGTGGAGGACGCAGCTGGAGCGATGAACAAGCTCTTCGGAACCGGCTAGATCCGCAGGTCCCAGGCCCGTGACTCTGCCTCGGTCTGGCCCGCTCGTGCACGGATAGGCTGCCAACAGGTCAGAACCGGCCCGAAAGCAGCACCAACCCAGGGACGAATCCCCAGGTCAGAGTGAGTGGGCCATGAGGGAATCGAACCCCCGACCTCCTGCGCGTCATGCAGGCGCTCTAGCCAACTGAGCTAATGGCCCCGGGACGGTCGAAGGTAGCAGACGCTCCCCGATCCGCCGAAGCCGGCTCAGAGGATGGCGGCGGGTCCCAGCAGGACCCGCAACTCGGCGATGAGGCCCCGGGACGTGTCCACGCAGAACTGGTCCGGCAGGCGCAGCACCTTCTCCTCGCCGAGGTGCAGGAACACCTGGGCCTCGCCGGGGAAGCGGGTGAGCAGGCCCTTGAGCTCGTCGACCGTGCGGGTGTCGAGTCGGTGCGGCGCCACCTTGAGCCGCAGCGGCGGGGCGCCGTCGGTGATGCCCTCGAACACCTCCACGTCCATGGCGATGAACTTGGGCTCGTCGTCTCGCTTGTCGACCCGGCCCTTCAGGATGATCACGGCGTCGTCCACCAGCACGTGGCCGATGTCGGCCATGGTCTTGGGGAACACCATGACCTCGATCGAGCTCTGGAGGTCCTCCAGGGTGAAGACGGCCATCAGGTCGCCCTTCTTGGTCCACTTGCGCTGGAGGGAGTTGATCACCCCGCCGATCGAGCGCATGGAGCCGTCCTCGAGGTCGACCAGCTCGTCGATCGTGTGATCGATCTTGCGCCGCAAGGCCGCCTCGGCGCCCATGAGCGGGTGGTCGCTCACGTACAGCCCGAGCATCTCCTTCTCGAAGGCGAGCTGCTCCTTCTTGTCGAAGTGCAGGTCGGGGATGGCGGCCTTCTCGTTGAACCCGCCCGCACCGGCCGCCGGCGCGTCGTCGAGCTCGAAGAGGCTCATCACGCCCTGGCCCCCCTCCTTGCGCCGGGCGAGGGGGATGTCGACGATCGGCTCG
>CAZIVZ010000093.1:0-9722 GCA_964542495.1 uncultured Aquihabitans sp. | reverse complement strand
CCGGCCCGGACCGCGGGCCCCTGGTGCCCGGCTCCCGACCCGGCGACGGACGCCCCGACGTCCGGGTGGACGCCCAGGACCGCACGTCGGTCGACGCCACCGTGACCGGCGCCGACGAGCCGTTCTGGATCGTGCTCGGGCAGAGCTACAACCTGGGCTGGCACGCCACCGCCGACGGCACCGACCTCGGGCCCCCGACGCTCGTCGACGGCTACGCCAACGGGTGGGAGGTGCCCGCCGGAGCCACCGTCGAGCTCCACCTCGAGTGGCGACCCCAGCGGGTGGTGTGGGCCGCGATCTGGCTCTCGGTGGCCTCGGTCCTGGTGGCGCTGGTCCTGGCGCTGCGCCCGCAGCGCGCCGTGGCCGCCGCCGACGGGTCGTGGGTGCCGCTCGACGCCCGACCCAGCATGCCCCGGCCCTTCCAGCTCGCCCGGCTCCTGCGCTACGCCGGTCCCACCCCGTCGCGGTTCGCCCTGGCCGGCACCGTGATCGCTTCACTGGTTGCCGGCGCAGGCCTGGTCGACCCGCTGGCCGGGGCGGGGCTCGCCGCCGTGGCCGCCCTGGCCCTGCGCATCCCCCGGGTCCGCCCGCTGCTGGTGCTCGGTGGTCCGGCGCTGTTCGCCGCCAGCGCGCTGGCCCTGCTCGTCCGCCAGGCGATCACCTCGCTGCCCACCGGGTTCGACTGGCCCACCTACTACGACGTGCTCCAGGGTCCGGCCTGGATCGCCGTGCTGCTGCTCGTCCTCGACGCCGTGGTGGACCGCTGCTGGCTCCGCCGGTGGTGGCCCACCGAGGACTCGCCCGCCTGACCCGCTCCGCCTCCGCAGCGCTCAACCCTGCGGCACAGCAGCCGATAGGACGCATGTCACCCCGCCCGACGACGGCGGGGGCGTGCCGCAGCAGGAAGGGGCAGGACCGATCAAGTCGAGAGGAGGTTCTCCCCGCTCCGCTTCGGAGGCCGTCGGTCGGCGCACGCGCATCGACGTGGGCGTGCTGGTGGCGGTGTGCACGGTGCTGGTCGCCCTGGCGATCCACTACAACCTGGTCGATGCCCTGGCCAGCCGGGCTTCGGACAACTCGAGCGGCACCCTCGACGGCGGCATCGCGCTGCTGCTCCTGGTCCCGCTCGCCACCACCATCTACGCCCGCCGCCGCTACCGCGAGGCGCTGGCGGTTCGCCGCGAACTGGTCCACCTCTCGCTCCACGACGCCCTCACCGGCCTTCCCAACCGCCGGCTGCTGATCGACTGGCTCGCCGGCGACATCGCGTCGGCCCAGCAGATGAGCGCCCAGACCGGCGTCCTGTTCGTCGACCTGGACCGGTTCAAGTTCGTCAACGACACCCACGGCCACGAGGTGGGCGATCGCCTCATGCGGGCCGTGGCCGACCGGCTCCGCCACATGCTCGAGCCCGGCGAACGCCTGGTGCGCTTCGGCGGCGACGAGTTCGTGATCGTCTGTCCCGCCCTGAACGGGGTGGCCGCCGCCGAGAAGGTGGCCAAGCGGGCCATCGGCCTGATCGAGGCACCGTTCACCATCGGCGACGAGTCCATCCGGATCTCGGCCAGCGTGGGCATCGCCCTCGCCGAGGCCCGCGGCGTCAAGCCCGAGGACGTGCTCCGTGACGCGGATGTGGCCATGTTCCAGGCCAAGGCCCAAGGGCCCGGGCACGTGGTGGCCTTCGACCGCTCCCTGTCGGGCACCCTGACCCCCGCCACCGCCGAGGAGCAGATCCGCACCGCCCTCGAGTCCGGCGACTTCCACCTCCACTACCAGCCGGTGGTCGACCTCACCACCGGGCAGATCGTGGGCGCCGAGGCCCTGCTGCGCTGGGTCTCCCCGTCGCGGGGCACCATGTCGCCCGCCGAGTTCATCCCGATCCTCGAGGAGACCGGTCTCATCGTGCCCGTGGGCACCTGGGTGCTCGAGGAGGCCTGCCGGCAGGCCGTGCGGCTGCGGAACCAGTTCCCCGACCGACCCCCGCTCGCCGTGACCGTGAACGTGTCGGCCCGCCAGATCGCCCAGGTCGGGTTCGGCGACGTGGTGGCCAACGCCCTCCAGTCCACCGGCGTGTCCCACGGCCAGATCCACCTGGAGATCACCGAGGGCGCGCTCATGCACGACGTGTCGTCGGCCTGGGCCGTCCTCCGGCAGGCCAAGGCGCTCGGGGTGAAGCTGGCCCTGGACGACTTCGGCACCGGGTACTCGTCGCTGTCGTACATCCGCCGCTTCAGCCTCGACATGTTGAAGATCGACAAGAGCTTCATCGACGGCATCGACTCCAGCCCCGAGGACCGCGCCATCGTGGAGCACGTCGTGGGGATGGCCGACGCCCTCGGCATGAAGACCGTGGCCGAAGGGGTGGAGCGGCCCGAGCAGCTGGCCTGGCTGCGTCGCCTGGGATGTCGCCTGGCGCAGGGCTACACGCTCTCGCGGCCGCTCCCCGCCGACGAGCTGGAGGAGCTCGTCCGCAAGCGGATCGAGGAGCCCTTCGAGATCGGCGCGGTGCCGACGCGGGCCCCGGAGCTGGAGATCCCCCAGCAGTTGCGCACCTCGGCCCCACCGCCGGCGCCCGTCGCTGCAGGACCCTCGACGTTCTTCGACGCCCACCACGAGGTCCGGGCCGACCTGCACCCCGAACCGCCCGAACCGCGACCGGCCAGCCGGCTCGGTGTGGTTCCCGACGGCGACCTCCTGGCCGAGGCCACGGGGATGGACCTCTCATCGCTCACCCGCTCCAAGCGCGGACCCGCCCTCCCCCGCCTGCGCGAGTACCGCCCACCCGACGGCAGCGAACAGCCCGCCTGACCCCGGTGGCGGGCGGCGACCCCGGGCGTCCCCGAGGTCAGCTGTCGATGGTGAAGAAGCGGTCCAGGCCGGTGGTGGCCAGCGCCGAGGCCGGGATGCCCTGGAAGTTGCGCAGCACGAGGTCGCCGCTGAGCATGCGGAGCCGCTTGGTGGCCGCCACCATGGCCCCGAGCCCCGTGGAGTTCACGAACGTGACCGCCCCGAAGTCGAGCACCACCGTGGTGGCGCCGGACTCGATGGCTGCGTCGATCGCGTCGACCAGCAGGTGGGAGGTGCTGAGGTCGATCTCCCCCTCGAGCACGAGGTGGCCCGTGCGGTCGGTCTGCGAGGCGGTGACGGTCAGGAGCGGCATCGACATGGGACCCCGATCATCCCACAGTCCGTGGGTATCCGACCGCCGAGGACGGCCCGAGGGCGCTCGGCTCAGGGCTGCATCGGCCGGCCGCCCTCGGCGGCGGACCGGTAGATGGCGTCCACCAGGCGGTGCGGGCGCACGGCGTCGCGAAGCGAGGGGGAGGCCTTCCTGCCCGCCGCGACGGCGCGCAGGAAGTCGCCGTCGGGGCTGGCGACCCGCAGCCCCAGGTCGGCGCAGCGAGCGAGGAGCTCGGCGCCCTCGACGGTGACGTCGGGCTCGCCGGCCGTGGACCAGCGCACCGGCCCCTCCCAGTCGTTCTCGAGGCTGACGTAGCGCCGCTCGCAGAACACCTCGACCCGGCGCAGGCTGGGCCGCTCGAGCACGTCGTGCCAGATCGTGGTGTGGACCCCCACCCCTCCCCCGGCCAGGCCCAGCACCGTTGCCACCGAGTCCTCGATGCCCTCGATGCCGTGGAAGTTGGCCGACCGGGCCGACAGGTCGACCACCGGCGCGACGGCGTGCTCGAGGATGTCGAGGTCGTGGATGGCGTGCTCGAGCAGGGTGCCGGCCCCCGCCCGGGCTCGGTCGCCGCGCCACGTGGAGGCGTACATGCCCTGCACCGGGATGTACTGGTCGTCGCGGAACCCGACCGACATCACCCGGCCGGCAGCCGGGTCGGCCACCAGGTGGCGGAGCAGGGCGAACGCCGGCGAGTGGCGCAGCACCAGGCCCACCTGGTTGACCACGCCGGCGGCGTCGACCACGTCGGCCATGGCCTCGGCACCGGCACCGTCGAACGCCAGGGGCTTCTCACAGAAGACCGCCAGGCCCCGCTCGGCGGCGGCTTGCACCAGCCGGGCGTGCTCGGAGGTCCAGGTGCACACGTACACGGCATCGCAGCCGTCGAGCACCTCCTCCTCGGTGGGGCGCGCGGTGGCGCCCCATCCGGTCGCGAACTCGGCGGCGCGGCGGTGGTCGGGATCGTGGACGCCGGCGAACCGGAAGGGCTCGCCGGACTCGGACAGCCCGAAGGCGTGGAAGTGGGCGATCAGCCCAGCACCGAGGAACCCGACGCGCACGTCAGCTGGTGGCACGGACGAGGGCGTGCTGCACCAGCTCGAGGAGGGTGGCCTTGGTGGACTCCCGGTCCCGGGCGTCGAGCTGGACCACCGGCGTGTCGGGCGACACCGCCAGCGCCTCGCGGACGTCGTCGGGCGAGTGGCTGGACGCCCCGTCGAAGCAGTTCATGCCGACCACGAACGGGATGCGGTGCTCCTCGAAGTAGTCGACCGCCGGGAAGCAGTCCTCCAGGCGCCGCGTGTCGATCAGCACCACGGCGCCGATGGCGCCGCGGACCAGGTCGTCCCACATGAACCAGAACCGGTCCTGGCCCGGCGTGCCGAACAGGTAGAGGATGAGGTCGCTGCCGAGGGTGATGCGGCCGAAGTCCATGGCCACGGTGGTGGTGGTCTTGGTGGACACCTTCGAGGTGTCGTCGACGCCCTCGCTCACCGCGGTGAGGGCGGCCTCGGTGGTGAGCGGCTCGATCTCGGAGATCGAGCCGACGAAGGTGGTCTTGCCGACCGCGAAGCCGCCGGCGACCACGATCTTCACCGGCATGGGCGCCGGGCCCGATGCGGCGTCGGTATCGGTGTCGTCGGCCATCGCCGTGTCAGAGGGCTTGGAGACCATCGAGGACCCTTTCGAGCAGACGGAGATCAGGGCGGCCGTTGGCGGACCGCGTGTTGACGGCGACGTACCCCTCATCGATCAGGTCGCCCAGGATGACCCTGGTGACCCCGAGCGGGAGCCTAAGGCGGGCCGAGATCTCGGCCGTGGATTGCGGGGTGGCGAGCAGCACGACGATCTGGCCCCGCTCCAGCGAGAGGACGTGGCCCGACTCTTCGCCGCGGGGGGTGCGGTAGACCATCGTCTCGACCTGGAGCTCGGCGCGAGCGCGCGTCCGTCCGCCCGTGATGGCGTACGGACGGACCCGCAGGCCGTCACCGGGCTCGGCGAACGACGTCACCGGTTGCCTCGAGGGGTCGTGCGTCGCCAGGTCATCGGGGCAGCGCCGACTGCAGCTCGGCTCGCAGCTCGGGGGTCAGGACCGCTCCGGCCCGCTCGACCAGGACGGTCATCTCGTAGGCGACCAGGCCGACGTCGCTCGCACCGTCGGCCACCACCGCGAGGCAGGAGCCGTCGCTGATGCCGGTGACGAAGAGGAAGGCGCGCTCCATCTCGATCACGATCTGGGTGACGGCGCCGCCGCCGAACCGGCCGGCCGCTCCGTAGGCCAGGCCGATGAGGCCCGATGCCACCGCCGCGAAGCGGTCGGCAGCATCGGGGTCGAGACCCCGGGAGACGGCCATCGGCAGCCCGTCGGCCGACACCACCACCGACTCGCTCACCCCGGGGACGCGGTCGACGAAGTTCTCGACGAGCCAGTTGACGTTGCGGGCGGCGGCGCTCAGATCGGTCATTGGGTTCCCTCTTCGTGGACGGATCCGGCGGTGACCGGCTCCTCGGTACGGGCTCGTTGCTGTCCGTCGCGGTAGCGCGACAGCAGGTTGCGGACCTCGTCGGGCGAGCGGCGGGTGGCTCCGGCGCCACGTTCGACGTCGGCACCGGGGATGGCGCGACCGCCACCGCCCGCCGGTCGTGGCGTCCGCTTGGCCAGTCCGGCCGTGGTGCGCACGACCTCGGTGGACCCGCTGGCGGCTGGGGACGCGGGCGCGGCAGGGGCCACGGGGGCCGCCGGCGCGACATCGCGTCGGGCGAGCGGCGCCGCCTCGGGCTCGGCCTGGCCACCGAACAGGCGAGGCGGGGCCGACGGTTCGCTGGTCGGGGCCGGGGCCGCTGCTGCCGGCACCCGGACCGGCTGCGGAGCCGGCGGGGCCTCGGGCTCGGGCTCGACCTGGCGCCCGAAGAGCCGAGGGGGTGCCGCCTCCTCGAGGAAGAACGGCTTGCTCTCGGCCGCGGGCACCGGCGGGGCGGCGGGGCGGGGCGGCGCCGCGGGACCACGGCTCGGCAGCGCCGGCGCGAGCGGGGGCGGGCCGTCCAGGTGGCCCGGACCGTCGAAGGGCTCGTCGCCGGCCGGACCGGGATCGGCGAAGGTGAGCGGCGCCGAGGCGGCCGGCGGGCGCTCGTGAGTTCCCTCGGCGAGATCCGGTGCAGCACGCAGCACCGGCTCGGGCCGTGGCCCCTCACCGGGACCAGGGGCGCCCGCCCGCTCGGGCATCACGGGCGCCGCGGTCAGGCGACGGGTGGGGAGGGCGCCGTTGGCGCCGGGCGAGGCCAGTTCGGCGCGCACCGGGCCGGTGGGGACGTCGGGCCGGCTGTCGGCGGTGGGCACCGGCTCCAGCACGGGCCCACCGATCTCGATCGGCGCGAACGCCAGCGGTGCCACCTCGGCCTCGGTGGGAGCGACGATGTCCAGCACCGGCTGGAGGCGTGACGGCACCGCCGTGGGGGCGCCGTCGCGGGCCACGGCAGCCAGACCGGGAGCCTCCGTCACCAGCGTCGGCGGCAGGGAGACCACGGCCGTCACCCCGCCCGACGGCGAGGGCATCATGCGCACGGCGATGCCGTGGCGAGCGGCCAGCCGGCCGACCACGATGAAGCCGAGGGACCGGGACAGCGCCAGGCCCACCAGCGGCGGCTTGGCCAGCGACTCGTTGGCCTCGGCGATCTGGTCGGCCGACATGCCGATGCCGTGGTCGGTCACCGAGATCACGTAGCCGTCGGCCTTGGTGCGGTGGCCCACCACCTCCACCCGGGTCTCGGGCGGCGAGAAGTTGGCCGCGTTCTCCATCAGCTCCGAGAGCAGGTGGGCGAGGTCGGCGGCGGCGTTCGACGCCACCAGCACCTCGTCGAAGCTGAGCAGCTCGATGCGGCCGAAGTCCTCGACCTCGGCCAGGGCAGCGCGGACCACGTTGGCCAGCGGAGCCGGGCGACCGCGGCGGCGGGGCGGCTCGGCGCCGGCCAGCACGAGCAGCGACTCGGCGTTGCGGCGCATGCGGGTGGCGAGGTGGTCGAGCCGGTACAGGTTCTCGAGCTGGTCGGGGTCCTCCTCGCCGCGCTCGAGCTCGTCGATGAACTCGATCTGCCGGTCGAGCAGGGCCTGGTTGCGCCGGGCGAGGTTGACGAACATCTCGCCGATGCCCTTGCGCAGGAGGGCGGCCTGCTCGGCGGCCACCTCACCGGCCACCCGCTGCACCTCGTTGAACGAGGTGGCCAGCCGGCCGATCTCGTCCTTGGAGCCCACCTCGATGTCCTGCATGGCACCGATCTGGAACGACACCTCGTCCTCGGCGGGGTTCCGCAGCGACTCCACCAGCCTGGGCATCTGGTCCTGGGCCAGGCGGTCGGCCGCGTCGGCCAGGCGGTTCAGGGGTCGGGTGATCCGCCGGCCGAGGAACACGGCCCCCGCCGACGCCGCCAAGATGGCCAGGCCGGCCAGCACCAGGAACAGGTTGGCCGCCCGCTCCGCATCGGTGCGGGTGCCACGGCTGGCCGCGATGACGCCGTCGTACAGGTTGCTCTCCACGTCGTGGAGCTCGGTGATCACCGCGCCGGCCGACACCGCCAGCGCCTTGGCGTCGGCGGTGACCTGGGCGGCGGCACCGCCGTCGAGGGCGACGTCGCGGGCGGCCTCCAAGCCGACTCGGGCCTCGGTGGTGAGGGCATCTCGCACCTCCCCCTTGCGGTCGCTCGAGGCGATGGAGCTGAAGATGGCCTCCTGGCTCGCCTCATCAGCCGAGGCCGCCACGAGCTGGTTGTAGGAGCCCGGGGCGGTGAAGCCGCCCTGCTCGGCGGCACCCACCAGGATCGCGGCCTGGCGGGCGAGGGCGGCCTTGTACCCGGCGAGGGCGGCCGCGGTGCGCAGCTCGGCGGCCACCTTGGGGTCCTGCACGGCATCGGCCACGGTGAGGTTGGTGGCCAGGAACGTGTCCTGGAGGGCACCGAAGGTGCTGGCCACCTGGTCGAAGCGGTAGCCCTGGTCGACGGCGTCGCGGATGTAGCCGAGCTTGTCGGCGGAGTCGATGGCGAGGCCGGCGGAGGAGCGGAAGGCGGAGCTGCCCTTGGCCTGGTCGGCCTTCAGGCGCTCGATGGCGACGCCCATGGCCGCATCGGTGGCGCGCCGGGTGGTCTTGACCTGCGACTGCCACGCCTTGCGGTCGGCCCCCACGAACGCCGTGCTGTAGAGCGACTCCTGCTGGAGGGCGTCGACCACGTCGCTGTTCACCTGGGCCACGGCCACGAGGGACTCGACGGCGCGGCTCTCGTCGGCGGTCTGCTGGCGGGAGCGCGCGCCGAGCGCGGCGAGCAGCACGATGATCACGATGGGCCCAGCCACCAGCAGGACCAGCTTGCTGCGGATCTTCAGGTCGTCGAACACGGGCGTCCTCGCACGAGGGTGTGGGGGAAGGAGCCGGCGCGTGGGTCCGGCTCCACCCGGACAGATCGGCCGCTGCTCCCCCACCTTGAGGTCGACGTGCTGGCCAGGACGGCGCGATGGTCCGATCGGCCCAACCGCCTGCCGGGTACGCTGCGGCCATACCCCCAGCTGCACGCGGAAGAGGACAGACCATGAGTGACGTTTCGCAGGGTCCCGGATGGTGGCAGGCGTCTGACGGCAAGTGGTACCCGCCGGAGCAGGCTCCCGGCGCCCAGCCCGGCGCCCCCACCGGTCCGCCCGCCTATGGCGCGCCCGCCTACGGCGCGCCTCCCGCGTATGGAGCTCCCGCCTACGGCTCGCCCCCGGGCATGCCGGGCGGCGGGCCCGAGCTGGCCGACTGGGGCACCCGCGTGGCGTCCTACGCCATCGACTTCATCGCCCTGAGCGTGATCGCCAACATCATCGGTACTGCGAGCGACGCCCTCGGCTACCTGCTCAGCCTGGTCGCGTTCGCCTTCGGCATCTACAACGCCTGGCTCAACGGGGCCACCGGCCAGAGCGTCGGCAAGAAGATCATGGGCACCAAGGTGGTCGGCGAGGCCACCGGCCAGCCGATCGGCGGTGGCCTCGGGATCGTGCGGTACCTCGCCCACTTCCTCGACGCCATCATCTGCTTCATCGGCTTCTTGTTCCCGCTGTGGGACGCCAAGAAGCAGACCATCGCCGACAAGGTCATGAAGACCGTGGTGATCGCCGGCCTCCCGAAGGTCCCCTTCGCCGAGGCCATCAAGCCCGGCTGACGCTCCCCAGACGGATCTGCCCCGCAGCCCCCGCTCCGGCGGGGGCTGCGCCGCGTCCGGGGCTCAGGGGCCCTGCTCAGCACCGTCGAAGCTGGCTGCAGTCGTGCGGCCGGCGCCGCGACAACTGCTGGCAGCTGCTCGGGGCGCTGGAACGGAACGCGCTCAGCGAAGGGGGGCGGCGGTGGGCACGAGGGGGCGGGGCAGGAGGGTCTCGCCCATGAGGTCCTCGTCGACCGCGGCGGCGCAGGAGCGGCCCTCGGCGATGGCCCACACGATGAGGCTCTGGCCGCGGCCCATGTCGCCGGCCACGTACACACCGGGCACGTTGGTGGCCCAGCGGTCGTTGCGGGCCACGTTG
>CAZIVZ010000092.1:0-9761 GCA_964542495.1 uncultured Aquihabitans sp. | reverse complement strand
CCCGATCCGGTCGCGCACTACGCGCAGACGCTGCGCCACCGGCTCGGCGCGGGCCTGGTGCACCTGGAGCGCATGGCGCCGCGACCCTCCGTCCACGCCGCGCTGGCCCGGCCGTTGCGCCCGGCGATGGCCGAGCGGCTCGAGGAGCTGGGCGTGGCCGACCTCTGGTCGCACCAGGCCCAGGCCATCGACCACCTGCGCGCCGGACGGTCCACCGTGGTGGCCACCGGCACGGCGTCGGGCAAGTCGCTCTGCTACCAGGTACCCATCGCCGAGGCCGTGACCGACCCGGTCCGGCCCGGCACCGCGCTGTGCCTGTTCCCCACCAAGGCCCTGGCCCAGGACCAGCTCCGGGCCTTCGGCCACCTCGCCGCGCCGGGCCTGGTGGCGGCCACCTACGACGGCGACGCTGACGCCGACGCCCGCGCCTGGGCACGCCGCCACGCCAACGTCGTGCTCACCAATCCCGAGATGGTGCACCACGGCCTCTTGCCGAACCACGGCCGTTGGGACACGTTCCTCATGCGCCTCCGCTACGTGGTGATCGACGAGCTCCACGTGCTCCGCGGGGTGTTCGGCACCCACGTGGCCCACCTCCTGCGGCGCCTGCGGCGCCTGTGCGAGCACTACGGCTCCTCGCCCACCTTCGTGTTCTCCTCGGCCACCATCGGCCAGCCGGCCCGGCTCGCGTCCGAGCTGTGCGGGCTGCCGGTCGAGGAGGTTGCCGCCGACGGCTCCCCACGCGGCGAGCGGCTGGTGGCGTTGGTGGACCCCGGCCGGATCGACCCGTCCGGCGGCAACCGCACGTCCGGGAACCGGGTCACGGCGAGCCTCGTGGCCGACCTCGTGGGACAGGGGCACCGCACGCTGGCGTTCTGCCGCAGCCGGGCCGGCACCGAGGTGGTGGCGGCGGAGATCGTGCGACGCCACCCCGAGCTCGCCGGGCGCGTGCGCCCGTACCGGGGCGGGTACCTGGCGGCCGAACGTCGCGAGATCGAGGCCCAGCTCTTCAGCGGGGTGCTGGGCGGCGTGATCGCCACCTCGGCGCTCGAGCTCGGGGTCGACGTCGGGGGGCTCGACGCCGTCGTGCTCAACGGCTTCCCGGGCACCATCGCCTCGCTCTGGCAGCAGGCCGGCCGGGCCGGGCGCGAAGGCCAGCCGTCGGTGGCGGTCCTGGTGGCGGGCGAGGACCAGCTCGATCACTACTTCCTCCAGCACCCCGACGAGGTGTTCCGCCGGGCCCCGGAGCCCGCGGTGGTCAACCCGGCCAACCCCTACGTGCTCGACCCGCACCTCGCGTGCGCCGCCTACGAGCAACCGCTGGCCCACCGCGACGAGCGCTGGTGGGGAAGCGACCTCGACGACGGCGTGCGGCGCCTGGTGGTCGATGACCGCCTCCTGCTGCGCCAGCGCCACGACGGCACCCGCGCCGTGTGGGCGGCGCGTGGCCGGCCGGCCGGCGCCGTGGGCCTCCGCTCGGGCTCCTCGCAGGAGGTGTGCATCGCCTTCGCCGACGGCACGCTCGTGGGCACGGTGGACCGGGCCCGTGCCTGCGACCTCGTCCACCCGGGCGCCGTGTACCTGCACCAGGGCCGCTCGCATCGAGTGGTGGATCTGGACCTGCTCGACGGGGCCGCCATCGTGGAGCCCGACGACGGGCGCGAGTACACGCTGGCCCGCACCGACGTCGCCCTGCGCATCACGGGGGTCGAGGCGACCAGATCGGTGGGGAGGCTCACCGTGGGCCTGGGCACGGTCGAGGTCACCAGCCGGGTCACGGGCTACCAGCGCCGGGAGGTGCTCACCGGCGACGTGCTCGGCACCGAGGAGCTCGACCTGCCGCCGTCGCACCTCACCACCCGGGGCGTGTGGTGGTCGGTCCCCGACCGCGTGGTGGCCGATGCCGCCATCGTGCCACGCGACCTGCCCGGTGCCCTCCACGCCGCCGAGCACGCCGGCATCGGCATCCTGCCGCTGTTCACGATCTGCGACCGCTGGGACGTGGGCGGCATCTCCACCGCCTGGCTCGACGAGCTCGGCACCGCGGCGGTGGTGGTCTACGACGGCTACCCCGGCGGCGCCGGCATCGCCGAGCTCGGCTACGAGGCGGCCCCGCTCCAGTTGCGCGCCACACTCGAGGTCCTGCTCGGCTGCGGGTGCGAGTCGGGATGCCCGTCGTGCGTGCAGTCGCCCAAGTGCGGCAGCTGGAACGAGCCCCTCAGCAAGAGCGGTGCCGCCGCGCTGCTGCGCGCCGCCGGCATCTCCCCTGCGGCCGACGGCTCCTGACCGCCGCCGGTCACCCGTCGACCGCCTCCTCGTCCTCCACGGCCATCGTGACGGTGGCCACGAGCGTGGGCTCGCCGAACAGGGCGCCCACCAACGGCACGTCGGTGGGCGCCCGATAGCGGACCCGCACCTCCACGTCGCCGCCCTGGCCGCCCGACGACTCGGTGAGCGCAAGGCGATCGGAACGCAGACCCGGGGTGCGCCGGGCCGCCGCATCGGCCGCGCCGGCGCGGACCGCCGCGGCGCGGGCACCGGCCCGCGCCGCGTCGACCACCAGGATCTGGCTCCGCGCCACCACGGCGACCTGGATCACGGCCAGCAGCAGCAGGACCACCGCAGGGAGCACGAGGGCGAGCTCCACGGTGGCCTGACCGCGTTGGCCGGGCCCGCGACCGCACGGCGAGGGCGGCGCAGCGGCCACTCAGCTCACCTCACCGATCAGCTGGTCGACCACCGCGTCGAACAGCTCACCGATCTTGCCGGACTTGGCGGCCCAGGCGGCGAGGAGCAGCGCGATGGCTGCGGCCCCGAGGAGCACCAGGGCGTACTCGGCGGTGGCCTGACCGCGCTGGTCACGCAGACGTGCCGAGCTGGCCTGGAGCGACGTTCGGAGCACGCTGACCAGTGCTACGTGCGCGGCGACGAGGGTGGACGAGATGGTGGACATGGATGACCTCCGGAAGGGATCGGGCCGATGGCCCGGGGACGGGGCACCCAGGGGTGCGAGGGGGTGACGATCGCCACGAGGGATCGGGAGGGCTCAGGGTGCGAGCGAGCCCAGCGAGCCGGCGAGCAGCGGAACCACCCCGAGCAGGACGAAGGCGGGCAGCACGCAGCACACCAGGGGGAACAGCATCGTGATCGGGAGGCGGCGCGCCGCCGCCTGTGCGGCCCGGGTGCGTCGGTCTCGCGCCACCACGACCACTCGGTCCAGCACCGGCGCGAGCGCTGAGCCGGTGCGCAGCGCGGCGCGCAGGGCATCGGTGAGGACCGGCCCGGAGGACCCCAGGTCGGGTCCCAGCGCGTGGAGAGCGTCGGCGAGCGGGACGCCACGCTGCACCTGCCCGACTGCGGCGGTCAAGGGTGCTCGCACGGGGGCCGGGGCGCGAGCCGCCACCACCTCGAGGCAGCGGTGCACCGGGTGGCCGGCCGCCGCCGCGATCCGGAACAGGTCGACGAGGTCCGGGAACGAGCCGTCCCTCGCTCGCCGCTCTCGACGGCGCACCCGACGCACCAGAACTGCCCGCACGAGCACGGCCGACGCCACCAGGGCCAGCGACGGCACCAGTCCGACCATCACGACCGCGGTGAGCACCGGGGCGGCCGCCACCGAACTCACCATCCTAGGTGCCCCCAACCACTGCCTCCGGCGATGCCGGTGCCCGTCGGCCCGGGTGGCCCCCCGACCGTCACGAGCCGAGGAGCGGTGACCGCTCGGCACGCTGGAGGCAGGAGTCGGCTGCCGCAGGCGCGATCGGGCACGACCGGCACCGGCCAGCACCACCGCGGCCGCAGCCAGCAGCGCGGGTGCGGCGGCGGTCACGCCACGGCCCCCACGAGGCGGCGCATCCACCACGCGCCGGCGCCGTCGAGGGTCGCGCCCCCCACGAGGCAGGCCCACCCGAGGGGGCTGGCGAGGAGGAAGGTGCCGATCCGGTGGTCGAGGAGCGCCACCACCGCCGCGAAGGCGACCGGGGTGACCACCAGGACCGTGGCCGAGAGCTGCGCCTGGGCCGCCATGGCGCTGACCTCTCGCTGCAGCGCTTCGCGCTCGCGCAACGTGTCGCCCACGCTGCGCAGCGCCCCCACCTGGCTCCCACCGGTGGCGCCGGCCAGGGCCAGCGCGTCGGCGAGCAGGCCGACGCCGGTGGTGGGGCGACGCCCAGCCCAGTCGTCGAGCACCGCCTGGAGCCCGAGCCCCTGCGACCGGAGTCGGAGCGCGCGGTCGAGATCCGTGCCCAGGGGGCCGGGCCGGGCCGACGCCAGGGCGAGGCCCTGGAGCAGCGAGGCGCCCGAGGCCATGGCCGCCACGACGTCATCCAGCAGGGCGGGGAGGGCACGGTCGAGCGCACTGGTCGACGCCCGGCGCCGCCGGGCGCGGACACCGGTCGCGGCGGCGAGCCCCAGCGTCACCAGGACGAGGAGGACCACCGGCGCCCGGACCGCGAGGAGCACCGCGGCCCCCGCCAGGCAACGCACCGCCCACGGCCACGCCTCCTCCGGAGCCGCCGGCACATCGAGCGCGACCAGGACGGAGGCGAACCACGCCGGAGGCCCGGACGCGGCGGCGCCGGGCAACCGGGACCGCACGACGGCACCGGTCGTTGCCCTGGCGGCCGCGAGCACCGCCAGGCCGACCGCCGCCACGGTCAGGGCGACCGTGCCGGGAAGCAGGAGCGTGGCCGACCGCCACGCCGGCGGGGTCACGACGCGCACCACGTGGGGTCGGGCGCGCCGGCGGACCGATCACGACCCGAGCGCTGCGGCAGCCGCCACACCCCCGCCTCGTCGGCGACCAGCCAGGTGGCCCGCCGGTCCGCCCGACCGGGGTCGGCCCCCGGTGGGCGCACCTCGGCCACCTCGGTCACCGTCCGGCGCCCGTCGCGGCCCTTGGCGATGTGCACCACGAGGTCGACGGCGGCAGCCAGGTGGTCGCGCACGGCGTCGAGCGGGAGTGCCACGCCGGCCAGCAGGACCAGGGTCTCCAACCGGCGCAGCGCGTCCTCGCACCCGTTGGCATGCACCGTGGACAGCGAGCCGTCGTGCCCGGTGTTCATGGCCGCCACCAGTTCGAGTGCCTCGCCGCCGCGCACCTCGCCCACCACGATCCGATCGGGCCGCATCCGCAGCGCGCTGCGCACGAGGTCTCGACACGAGACCTCGTGCACCCCTTCGACCGATCCCGGGCGGGTCTCGAGGCGAACCACGTGCTCGGCCGGCAGGCGCAGCTCTGCGGCGTCCTCGATGGTGACGATGCGCTCGCCTGCGGGCACGTGGGCGGCCAGGGCGTTGAGGAGCGTGGTCTTGCCCGACCCCGTGGCGCCCGACACCACCACGTTCGCTCGGGCCCGGACCGCCCAGGCCAGCAAGGCGGCCACCGGTGCCGAGGCCACGTCGGCCAGGACCACCTGGCGCGTGCGGAAGCGCCGGATGGCCACGCAGGGACCATCGATGGCGAGCGGGGGGACCACGACGTGCACCCGCGAACCGTCGGCCAGCCGGGCATCGACCACGGGGCTCGCCGGGTCGACCCGGCGGCCGACCGGGGCGAGGATCCTCTCCACCAGGAGGTCGATGGCGGCCCGGTCCAGCACCACCTCGGTGGGCTGGAGCCGACCGCCACGATCCACCCACACCGGCCCGGGGCCGTTCACCAGCACGTCGGTGACCGTGGGGTCGCCCAACAGCGGATCGAGCAGGCCGAGCCCCGACACCCGGGCCTGCACGCGCCCCACCACCTCCGCCACCGCGGCGGCCGGCAGCAGCGGCGCCGCTTCCCGCACCAGGCGCGTGAGCCGGCCCGACACGGCGTGGTCCGGAACCCCCTCCTGGAGCAGGCGCCGGTGGACCTCGGCCTCGAGCGCGCTCACGCCGACACCGCCCCGAGGGCGGCGAGGTAGGCGCGCGGGAGCCGGGACCGGGCCAGGCCGGCGTCGACCGCCCGCGACACCGCGGGGTCCACGCCGAGCTCGGCCACCACGGGGACGCCGATCGACCGCTCCACGTCGGCGCGGTCGAGCAACCGCCCGGGCTCGCGCACCACCACCACCGACGACGGCCGCACGCTTGCCTCCGCGGCACGGCGCAGCCCCAGGAAGCACAGGCGGGTGACGAGGATCGACCGGGGCGCGGCCCCGGCGAACACCCGGGCGACCTCGCAGTTCCGGGGCATGCCCGCGTCGACCACGACCGTGCGGCCCGACGAGGCGAGCACCTGGACCAGCACGGGCGCACGGTCCGGGTCGAGCGGGCCGGCCCCGCGGGGCAACAGGTCCAGCCCGTCGGCCACCGGGACCTGTAGTCGGGCGAGCGCATCGGGCGGCACGTCGTGCCCCGAGGCCAGCCACTCGGCCACGCCGGGACCACCCGGCTCCGCCAGACCCAGGCACGCGGGCAGGTCCCCCGTGAGGTCGACCAGCAGCGCGGGCGGACTGGGCTGCACGCGAGATGCCACCACCCCGAGCGCGGCGGAGACGGTGGTGGCGCCGACCCCGCCCTTGGCGGACCAGCAGACGATGAGCACAGGGACCTCCCGGCGCGTGGCGAACAGCGCGGGAAGGCGACGGCGACACCCTACGCAGCCCCCCTGACACCGACAAGGGTCGCCCCATCCGATGGGTGCAGCGACGACGGTCGACCGATCCGATGGAACCGGCCGTCCCGTAGACTCCCGGACGTGGAGGCCGCCTTCTTCGACCTCGACAAGACCGTGATCGCTCGGGCGTCGATGGTGGCCTTCGGCAAGCCGCTCTACCGAGCCGGGCTGGTGTCACGCTGGCTGGTGCTGCGGGCCCTGTGGGCCCAACTGATCTACCTCCAGTTCGGCCACGACGACGCCCAGATGGAGCGCAGCCGCACCGCGGTGCTCCGCCTCACCAAGGGCTGGGACCAGGCCAAGGTCACCGCCGTCGTGCGCGACGCGCTCGACGAGGTGATCGAGCCCATCGTCTACGAGGAGGCCCTGGCCCTGCTGCGCCGCCACCGCGCCGAGGGCCGGCGTGTGTTCCTCGTGTCGGCGTCGCCGATCTAGGTGGTGGCCCCGCTGGCGGCCTACCTCCAGGTCGACGACGCCATCGCCACGCGCGCCAAGGTCGACGACCGGGGCCGGTACACCGGCGAGCTCGAGTTCTCCAGCCACGGCGCCAACAAGGTGCTGGCCATGGCCGACCTGGCCGAGCGCCACGATCTCGACCTGGAGGGGTCGTGGGCCTACTCGGACTCGGTGACCGACCTGCCGATGCTTGAGGCCGTGGGCCACCCGGTTGCGGTCAACCCGGACCGGGCCCTGCGACGGGTGGCTGACGAGCGCGGCTGGGAGGTGCTCGACTTCACCCTCGCGGTCCCGCTTCGGGGGCGAACGCCCGGACCGCTTCAGGCCGCCGGCGGTGGGGCGGTGGTGGTGGCCGCCGCCGCGCTCACCTGGTGGCTGCTCCACCGGTCTCGCGCGACATCCGCCCGCCCCTCGCGCTGAAGGGCGGCGGACGAAGAGGATCGGTGGTGGCCGGCCCGCAGACCGGCCACCGGGAAGCGGATCAGACCGCGCGGACCTTCTTGGCGGCAACGGCGCCCAGAGCGATCAGCACGACGAGGATGAGGAGCTTCTTCATGCCACGGAGTGTAGGCCGGTGCGGTCGGCCACGCCGCCGCCCCCACAGCAGTCCCCGGAGGGTGCTTCGTTCGGTGCCGGCGCGGTCCGTATGCTGGGTGCCGGTCACCGGCTCTGCACTGGGCGGGCGGCCGGCGCACTCCACTTGACCCTCCAAGCTGCTCCCTCCGCCGCACCTGGCGACCTCGTCGAAGTCGACCTGGTCGAGCCCGGTGACGGAAGGAAGACCCGGACCCCTCCGGGACGTAGCGGCGACCCCGCTCGCCCACCGCGCTCGCTCGCCCGGCGACTTCGAGCCCCGCTCGCCCTGTCGCTCGTGCTCCAGGTGGTCATGGCCGCAGGCGACCGCCTGCCCTCGGTGGACGGCACCGCCTACTTCGAGGCCGGCCGCAACCTGCTCAACGGCAACGGGTTCACTCGCCAGGGTGGGCCCGAGCTCCACTTCCCGCCGTTGACCCCGCTCGGGTTCGCGACCCTGGAGAAGCTCACCGGCAGCGAGATGATGGCGCTGCGGCTGTGGAACTTCGGCTGTGCCGCCCTGGTGGTGGGACTGCTCGTGGCGCTCGCCCACCGGCTCTGGCGCGACGACACCACCACCGTCGCCACCGCGTGGCTCGCCGGCACCATGACCGGCCTCACCCCGCTGTTCACCCGGCAGGGCGGCGGCAGCGAGTCGATCAGCCTGGCCATGCTGTTGGCCAGCGCCCTGCTGGCCATCACGGCCCTGCACCCGCACCGGTCCGAGCGCGCCAGGCTGCTCGGCCTAGCCGGTGCCGGGCTCGCGGTGGGGCTGGCCTACCTGAGCCGGCCCGAGTCGCTCATGCCCGGCGGGTTCGTCGGGCTCGGCATCGTCGTGGTCGCCCTGCGCCGGCCGGCCCCCGCGGCGGAGCGCGTCCGGCGCCTCGTCGTCTGGTCGGCGGCGTTCGGCCTGGCCGTCTTGGTGCTCGTCGTCCCGTACCTCGCGTACCTGCACGGCCACACCGGCCACTGGAGCCCGACGGCCAAGTCCCAGGACGCCTCGATCGCAGCCTGGCGGGCCGTGGCCGAGAACAACCGGCTCGAGCGGGACCGCATCCTGTACGCGATCGACGACACCGGCACCGGCCTCGGCGTTCCCACCACGTCGCTCACGGCGCTGGCCAAGGCCGACCCCAGGGGCTGGCTGGGCATCGCGTGGGTCAACATCACCACCCTGTTCAAGCTGTTCGTGATGCCGTTGTTCCAGCTCGGCCCCACCTGGCGGCTCATCCCGGGGTTCCTCCTCGTGCCCGCCGGCATCGAGATCTGGCGGACCCGTCGCAGTCGGGCCACGCAGCTGCTGGTGGCGATGGGCTTCGCCCCCCTGGTCACGTGCATCCTCTTCTTCACGCTGCCCCGGTACCTCGTGGCCACCACCGCCGTGCTCACGTTGTTCGCGGCGCGAGGGCTGGTGCAGCTCACCCGTCAGATGCCGCCTCGGTCAGCACGGGTGCTCGTGGCCGCCACCGCGGTGCTCGTGGCCACGTCGACCCTCGGCCAGATCCAGCCGATGCTGCCCTGGTCGGAGACCATGGACCCCACCGAGCAGGCGGCGGCCGGACGTTGGATCGCCGAGAACACCGCGCCCGACGCCCGGATCATGACCCGCTCGTTCCACGTGCAGGCCTACGCCCACCGCCCGGTGGTGGCCATGCCGTCGGCCGACTACTTCACGATGCTCGAGTTCGCCCGCCGCATGGGCGTCACCTACGTGGTGGCCGACCCGGTGACCATCGGGCGCCGCCGCCCCGAGCTGTACCCGGTCCTCATGGGGGACTGGATGCCGCCGCCGGGGCTGAAGCTGGTGAAGACCATCTTCGAGCGCGGCGAGGAGGTCCGGATCTTCCAGCTCGACCCGCTTCCGGGGCCGAGCGAGCACGACCCGATCCCACTGGGCTACGTGAGCGACTGAACCTCGGGAGGTTGCCCGGGACGAGGTCCCGGGCCAGGTCCGATCAGACGGCGAGAAGGTCCCGCGCGCCGGTGTCCGACGACGGATGGCGCAGCTTCGACATGGCCCGCGCCTCGATCTGGCGGATGCGCTCGCGGGTGAGGTTGAAGTGCTCGCCCACCTCCTCGAGCGTCCGGGGCTCACCACGGTCCAGGCCGAAGCGGAGCTTGAGGATCTCAC
>CAZIVZ010000091.1:0-9795 GCA_964542495.1 uncultured Aquihabitans sp. | reverse complement strand
CGAGATCTACAACGACCTCCGCCAACTCACCCCTTGACATCCATAGGAGCATCCGAGTCGGTTCCCGAAGAAGTCGGCCAACCACTCCCACACCTCGGGGTTCGAACGTCGTCCCACCCCTCCCCGCTCAGATCGATCAGCGATCCGGTCAGGTTCGAACCCGACAACGCGACGGCGATGCGAGGTGCGCGCACCGGCCAGCTTCGGCGGGCGAAGGCCGGGTCACTCGACAGCAAGGCGTTCGAGGGGTTGGCCGGTGAGCTCGGCGATGAGCTCGAAGTCCTTGTCCACATGGAGGACGGTCAGCCCGGCAAGCTCCGCCGTCGCCGCGATGAGCAGGTCGGGGATGGACGGTGCGCGGTGCTGGCCGCGCTCAGCAAGCGTCGACTGCACCTCGACGGCCCGGTCCTCGATCCGGGGCGTCAGGTACTCCACGGGCATCGCGGCGACCGGTGGTCCGGTCAGGAGGGATCGATGGTCGGCCGCCGAGCGAGCCGAGTAGCCGAGCTCCAGTCGGGTGACCGTCGAGATGCGGACCAAGCCGCGCTCCACCCTGCTGGCCCACTCCTCAGCGCGGGGCGAACGATGCAGGCGCGAGAACGCCGACTTGTCGATGAGCCAGGTGGTCACGACCAGGCGCCGGCCATCGCCCCGGGGTCATCGAGATCTCGAGCCAGCGAGGCGGCCACCTCCAGCTGTGCCGCGGTGACCGGGGCCGAGCCCTGGGTCCGCTCACGCTCGAGGGCCCGGCGCAGGTACTCCGTCCGTGACAGACCCACTCGCTTCGCCTTGGCGTCGATGGCCGCCAGCACCTCGTCTGGCACGTCCCTGATCAAGATGTCCGTCACGACGACCTCCCTGATAGCTCAGGATATCACGCGCCGGACTGCGAATGCGCCAGGTTCGAACCACGAAACCGAAGATCTCCGTCGAGATCGCACGTCCATCGGCGATGATGGTCGGATGGAACTGCGACCGGGGATCGAAGTGGGCGACGATGTCCTCGCCTCGTTCGTGAGCCGTCACTCGATCAGGCGACTGGCGATGTTCGGGTCCGTGCTTCGTCCCGACTTCGGCCCAGCGAGCGACATCGATCTCCTGGTGGAGTTCGAGCCCGACTGCACTCCCGGGCTCCTCGCCATGGCCGCCATGGAGATCGAACTCGAACAGATCTTGGGCCGACCCGTCGACCTTCGCACGTACGGGGATCTCAGCCGCTACTTCCGCGACCGAGTCAGAGCGAGTGCCCGGGATCTGTATGCCGCCTGAGGACGACGTACGCCTGCGTCACCTGGTCGACGCAGCGGAGCGGGCCATCCAGTTCACCGGGGGCCAGAGCCGATCGGATCTCGACACCGACGAGATGCTCACGCTCGCGTTGACGAAGCTGGTCGAGATCGTGGGCGAAGCTGCCAGGCAGGTCAGCATCGAGACGAAGGACACGTACCCATCAGTCCCCTGGTCGGCAGCGGCTCGGATGCGGGACCGGCTGGTCCACCACTATTTCGACATCGACCTCGATGTCCTGTGGTCGACGGTGCAGGACGATCTGCCCGCGCTTCTTGCGCTACTTCCTCCGCCCGAGCCCGCCGACTGAACGCCAGCTCGTGGTCGACGACTTCGTCATCGCTCGGAACCCGGAGGCGGACTCGACCTTGCCGTTCCTCATCCGGTTGCCGCTCGGTCCGAATGGCATCATCTTGAAGGTCCGCGACACCTGGCCCCGTACGGCGAAGGTCTACTGCCATCCCGCCGTCGAATGGCCAGCATCGCCCGAGGTCGTCGAACGGGTGCCGGTCAGGTCCTGCACGAGACGCGGCGCCGCCATCGACCTCGTTCTCGACCGAGGTCGCGAGAACCGCTCGCAGATCGTGTTCACCAAGGCGCGCGGTCGAGACATGATCTTCTGGCAATCGGCTCGGACCACCCGGCAGGCACGGCCGAACGTCTCCGTGCCGACCCAGCGAGCATCCGGCCACGTCCTGGGGATCTTGGTCGACAGCCATGAGCGCTACACCTGGCGGTTCAGCAACCAGCAAGCGACCACCACCCGCAAGGCCTTGGTGGCCGGTGACTACGGCATCGAGGTCGACGGCAGCCTCATCGCCTCGGTCGAGCGCAAGAGCCTCGCGGATCTCGTCGGAACCATGACCGGAGGGAAGCTCCGCTACCTGCTGGCCGCCCTCGCAGACGTCCCAAGATCCGCCCTGGTCGTCGAGGACAGGTACTCGGCGATCTTCAAGCTCGACCGCGTCAGACCAGCCGTCGTCGCCGAAGGACTCGCCGAAGCCCAGGTCCGGTTCCCCGAGGTTCCGATCGTCTTCTGCGAAACCCGGCTTCTCGCCCAGGAGTGGACCTACCGCTTCCTCGGTGCCGCCCTGCAGCACCACCTCAGCGACAGCACCGCGGGCGAACTGGCTGACGCGCTTCCCGCTGCCGCTCCGCTCGAGCCAGCCCCGCCGTCGACCGCCGAGATCCGCGCGTGGGCGATCCACCAGGGGATCCCGGTGGCGTCGAAGGGTCGCCTTCGGCCCGAGGTCATCGCCGCCTTCAACAACGCACACCGCTCCGGCTGAGCCTGCAGGTGCCGCCGCATCCGTGAGCGGGTTGGTCAGGTTCGAACCCCGACCTCACTCACGCCGGGGTCAACGCAGGCCACCGACCAGGGTGTCCTCGATCAATCCGGCGAGCCGGGCCCAAGCGAAGTGGTTCGAACGTTGTCCCACCTTCCCCGCCAAACACCCACGTCACTGACCTGTTCAAATAGCTCAGGCTCAGGCGAAACGTCCTCTGCTTCAAGCTCCTCGGATTCGTCCTCCGGTTCGACCAACGCTCGAACCACGAACGAAGTGAAGGTGCCACCTCCGGGGAGCAAGGGAGATCGGCATCTTGAAGGCGCTCCAGCTTTGCCATCGCTGCTGCAACGTCCGATCTTCGGACGCCGCTGTCGAGCTCCTGTGCCGACCGGATGCAGTCGTCCTTCGTGAACTGCTCGGCCAGCGCCTCGAGGTCGGTGAAGTCGCGTCCTTCGGCCCGATCGAGGATGGCGAGCACCTTTCGGGCAGCGAGGTCCTGGCCGGAGAGCACGGGCAGACCGTCTACGACCGCGAGCGGGAACAGCGGCGGCGAGTCGACCGCCAGGTCGATCTCCACCGCATCCCCGTTCTGCGTCACAACGAGCCGGGCGAAGGTGACCAACTCTCGATCGACGGTGACGGCCCAGCCGTCGTCGAGCAACCGTGCGCGCAATGCGGCCACCAGCGGGCCGACATCGCCCGGTGGCGTCTCGGCCTTCGCCGCAACGAAGGCATCGATGTCGCGGGTCGGCCGTGCGATGGTTCCGAGGGCGAGGAGGGCCGAGCCACCGCGAGCGCAAAGCCTCGTGCCTCGGGCAGACCGAAGAGCAGCCACGCGGCGGCAAGCTGCGGTTCGCTGAAGCCGCTCATGACGTGATCCGGTCCGAGCCGTCCGACGACGGGCCGACCTGCGAACTGGTGACCTGCGTCAGGATCGAGCGTGGTCTACAAGGCCTGTCGGGAGGAGCTCGTTGACCCCGGTGACCATGTCCTGGGCGAGGTGCACCTGCCCCCCGACGAGCTTGCGCCCGTCGTCGCGGATGGTGAGGGCGAGCAGAGCCCCGGTTTCCGGGTCGACGGTCATCTGATCCACGTAGCCCTCGTCGAAGTGGAACTCGAGCACGGTGACCTGCTCGAGCGGCAAGCTGCACGCAACGTCGCCATACGTCAGCCTGTGGGTCGGCCGTCGGACCCCTGACGTGGCCCGGTGGAGGTCCTGGGGGCCTCCGAAGGTGGACAGGAGGCCGCCTGCTCAGGTGCCGGCGGTCCCACCGAGCGACCGGCCCCAGTCACGGGCCCGCTCCTCCTCGTGGGGTTCGAGGTGCGTCTCCTTCGTCACGAGGAAGCTCATGGGCTCGGCCACGACGTCGAACCCGTGGCGTTGCAGGCGCTTGGCGATGCCCTTCGACGCCCGGCCGGTGATGACCGGTGCCATGTCGACCCGCGTGTCGAACGCCGCGGCACGGCCACTCGTCGAGCCGAGGCCGGCGAGCCACTCACGCACGCCGTCACCGGCGGCGTCGGGGTCCAGCTCGAGATCGGTACCGGGCTTGTCGAGCGCGTCCTTCGCGCCCTGCCTCGTGGCCTCGCGGCTCATGCCGTGAGCGTGGGTGGGTCCCCCCACCACCACCAGGTCGGCTCCGGCGACCAGGGGGGCCGTGGCGTCATGGACGGAGACGACGTCGGCCTCGCCGGTCTCTCGCAACCCCTCCCCGATGGCCTCGGCGATCCGGTGGGTGTTCCCGTACATCGACTCGTAGACGACGATGGCACGCATCAGACCTCCCGGGGCCGCTCAACTGTGCTCAGGTGCTCAGGTGCTCAGGGTCCCAGGATCTGAGACCGGCGGCCAGAGCCGAAGGTCACGCTCATGTGTCGGCGCGACGGGCCACCAGCACGGGGATGACCCGGGTGGTGGCGGCCTGGTACTCGTCGTAGGGCGGGTAGGCGGCCACGGACCGCTCCCACCACAGCGCCTTCTCGTCTCCGGTGACCTCGCGGGCCACGAAGTCGTGCGGCTCGGGGCCGTCCTGGATCACCAGCGCCGTGGGATCGGCCTTGAGGTTGTAGTACCAGGAGGGGTTGGTGGGCATGCCACCCTGCGAGGCCACCAGGGCGTACTCGCCGTCGTGCTCCACCCGCATGAGCGCCATCTTGCGGACCTTGCCGCTCTTGTTGCCCCGTGTGGTCAGCACGATGATCGGCATCCCCGTGTCCATCAGCGTGTTGGCCCGCTCGCCCCCGGACGCCTCGTACTCGGCCACCTGGTCGCGCACCCAGTCCCAGGAGCTCGGTTCGTAGTCACCTTCGATCGGCATGATCAGCACGGTACGCGCTCGTGGCTGGCGCTCCACCCAGGTGTGCATCCGGCGGCCGATCCCGGTAGTTGTGAGAGGTGCCCGATCTCACCTCGCTGCCCCTGTCCGTGCTCGACCTGGCCGTCATCCGCCACGGGGAGACGCCCGGCGAGGCCTTCGAGGCCTGCGTGGCCATCGCCCAGCGCGCCGAGGCCCGTGGCTACCGCCGGGTCTGGTACGCCGAGCACCACAACATGGCCTCGATCGGCTCGTCGGCCACCGCGGTGCTCATCGCCCACGTGGCCACCCACACCACGACCATCCGCCTGGGCGCCGGCGGGATCATGTTGCCCAACCACTCGCCCCTGGTGATCGCCGAGCAGTTCGGCACGCTCGAGTCGCTCCATCCCGGCCGCATCGACCTGGGGCTCGGGCGGGCACCGGGCACCGACCCGATCACCTGGCGGGCCCTGCGCCGGGACCCGGCCGCGTCGGAGCGGTTCCCCCAGGACGTGCAGGAGCTTCAGGGCTACCTCGGCGAGGCCAGCCTGGTCCCCGGCGTCGAGGCCGTGCCCGGCAAGGGCACCCACGTGCCCATCACCATCCTCGGCTCGTCGCTGTTCGGCGCCCGCCTCGCCGCACTCCTCGGCTTGCCCTACGGCTTCGCGTCGCACTTCGCCCCCCAGGCGCTGCGCCAGGCGGTGGCGATCTACCGCCACGAGTTCCAGCCGTCGGCGCAGCTCGCCGAGCCGTACGTGCTGGCCGCCGCCAACGTGGTGGCCTCCGACACCACCGAGGACGCCGAGCGCCAGCACCTCCAGGTCCTGCGGTCCCGGGTGGCGCGCTTCGTGGCGCGGGGACGGCGCCTCACCGACGACGAGGCCGACCAGGTGCTCGCCTCGCCGCAGGGCCAGCAGGTGGCGGCCATGATGCGCCACACCGCCGTGGGCACCGGTCCCGCCGTGCGCGAGCAGTTGGAGTCGTTCGCCCTCCACGCCGACGCCGACGAGCTGATCCTCGTCCACGCCGCCCGGAGCCTGGACGAGCGGCTCAGGTCGCTCGACCTCGTGGCCGACGTCGCCGGACGTTCCTGACCGAGATCGTCCAGGGCCGAGACCGTCAGCCCCCCACGTCGTCGCGGTACCTCTCGAGCTCGGCGGTCATGGTCTTGTCGGCTGCGCCCAACGCTCCCGCGGCGTCGTCACCGTCGAGCAATGCCTGGTCCAGCGCCTTGCGGATGGCGGTGCGCATCTCGGTGTAGGGGCCGATGACCGGGCCGGGGAAGTCCGGGTCGACGCCGCCCTGGAGCACCTCGAACGCGGTCCGCTGCCAGCCCCCGCCGAGGGTGGTGTCCCAGGCCTTCTGGAGCTCGGGCTCGTCGACGGTGGCCTGGAAGGCGGGCGTGTTGGATCCCTCGGCCGCCCAGGGCACCTGGTTCTCCGGGGCGTTCAGGAACTTGATGAACTCCCAGGCGCCGGCTTGGACCTCGACGCTGTTGGTGTTCGGGATGTACCACACACCACCGCCCACCTGGCCCTTGCCCGCCTCCCGGATGCCCGGAATGGGACCGGCATCGAGCCGCAGGTCGAGCTTCAGGTTCTCCGATCCCGCCGGGAGCTCGATCCCCAGCTCGTCCTTCAGGTCCTGGGCGTCCAAGGTCCCCTCGATCACGCCGGCGATCGTGGTGGCTCCCGACGATGACTCGATCACCATGGAGCTCTGCTGCTGGGCCATGGCCAGCAGGTGGTCGAACTGGCCCGGCGACGCCGGGATCACGTCGACGAGGTCCTCCGCCTTCATCTTCTGGAGGAGCTCGACCAGCTCGACCGCGGTGTCGTTCTCCAGGAGGGACTTGGTGGCGAGGCCGGATCGCCCGTTGTCGTTGTTGACGATGGGCTCACCGGACCCCGACATCACCCACTCGAACACCCATGGGATCGCGAGGTACACGAAGGGCTTGACATCGGGCTTCACGGCCTTGATCGCCTTGGCCATCTCGTAGATGTCGTCGAAGGTCGCCGGTGGCACCTCAGGGTCCAGCCCGGCCTCCTCGAAGTGGGCCTGGTTGTAGAAGACGAGGGCGGTGAACACGCTGAACGACACCGGGTAGAGGGTGTCGTCGACCTCGTAGGACGCCCGCACGATGGGCAGCAGGTCGTCGAACATCTCCTTGATCTCGGGGTCCTCGTCGATGCAGGCCTGGGCGGGAGCGAACAACCCGCTGTCAGCCGCCCACTGCGTCTTGGTGTCCTCCAGGACCGCGAGGGCCGGGAGCTCCTTGTCGACCGCGGCCTGCTCCACCTTCGCCTGCAGCTCGTCGAAGGTGCCCTGGTTCTGGCCGACCACCTTCACCTTGTCCTGGGAGGCGTTGAACTCGGCGATCTGCGCATCGAGGATCCGCCCGCTCACCGTGGTGAAGCCGTGCCAGATCGGCACCTCGACGGTGCCCTCGAAGTCGTCGAGGGCACCGATCGGACAGCCGCTCGCGGCTTCGCCCCCACCCCCGCCGTCGTCGCCGCCGCAGGCCACGGGCACGAGCAACGCGACCGCCACCCCGAGGGCGACGACGGACCGAGAGATGGTTGGACGCATGGTTGGCTCCTTGTCAGCCCTTCACCGCACCAGCGGTGAGGCCACGAATGATCTGCTTCTGGAAGAAGATGAGCAACACCAGCACGGGGACCGCACTGATGATCGCCGCGGCCACGCCGAGGTTGAGCCGATCGGGCTGCTGCTGGGCCACCTGGCGGAGCACGAGCTGCAGCGTGTTCCACTCCGGCGCGATGGTGACCGCCCGAGGCCACAGGTAGCTGTTCCAGGCCGTGAGCATCGTGATGAGGGCCAGCGAGCCGATGGCCGGACGGTTGAGGGGCACGACCACCCGGCGCACGAACTGGAAGTGGCTGAAGCCGTCGAGCTTGGCGGCATCGTGGAGGTCTCCGGGCACCCCGGTGAAGCTCTGGCGCAACAAGAAGATTCCGAACGCCGACGCGAGGACAGGCGCGGTGAGACCCTGCATGGAGTCCAGCCAACCGAGCTCCCGGATGGTGCGCACGTTGGCCACCAGGGTGACCTCGAGCGGCAGGAGCATGGTGGCCAGCACCACCACCATCAACAGCCGCTTGAGCGGGAACTCCAGGAACGCGAACGCGTACGCCGCCATGATCGAGGTGGTCAGCTGGGCCACGGTGATGATCACCGACATCGCGATCGTGATGACCATGGCGCGGCCGAGGTTGCCCTCGGCCCACGCGTCGCCGAACACGCCCCAATCGGGTTGCACCGGCCGGAAGGGCTGGCCCTCCTCGATGTAGACGAACGGCGGCGACACGGCGCGCACGAACGTCAGCCAGATGGGCAGCAGCACCACCAGGCTCAGCGTGGTGAGCACCACGTAGCTCACGGCGTTGCCCACCACGTGCCGGAGGCTGGGTCTGGCGCGGACAGGAGCGGGGCTCGAACGTGCGAGAGGCACCTCTGCGGCGTCCACCTCAGCGGTTGGCATAGTGCACCCTCCGGTTGAGGATGACGATCTGGAGCATGGTGACGAAGAACGTCAGCGCGAACAGCCCGAGGGACATGACGGCGCCCTCGGAGATCCGTGCCGGTGTCTGACGCTGGAAGATCTTGAAGACGAGCGTCTCGGTGCTTCCCGCCGGGCCGCCTCCGGTGAGCAGCTCCACCTGGGCGAAGGTCTGGAACGCACCGATCATGAGCACGACCGCGAGGAAGAGCAGCGCAGGGGAGATCAACGGCAGCACGACCTTGGTCATCCTCCGGATCGCGCCGAAGCCGTCGACCCGGGCGGCCTCCAACAGGTCGTCGGGGACCACCTGGAGCGCGGCGAGCACGATGATGAAGGTGAGGCCCAGGTTCTGCCAGATGGAGCTCAGCGCCACCCCGCGCAACGCGGAGTCGCTCGACGCCAGCGAGAGGAACGCCACGTCGCCGAAGCGGCCGACCTTGGGGTTGATCAGGGAGTAGAAGACCACCGCGCTCACCGCCGCCGACGATGCCACGGTGGAGGAGAAGATCGTCTGGAAGACCTCGATGCCCTTGAGCTTGCGGTGCGCCGCCAGGGCCAGCGCCAGTCCGAGCACGAGCCCGACCGGCACGGTGTAGACGATGTAGCGCACCGTGATCCACAGGGCGTCGATGAACTCGTCTCCGGTGAGCACGTCGACGTAGTTGGAGAAGCCGACGTAGACCTCGCCGGTGCCGAACCGGTTCGGTCGGTAGAGCCCCAACCGGACCAAGCGGTACAGCGGGTAGTACGCGAAGACCGCGAAGACGACCATCGACGGGAGGATCAACGCGTAGGCGAGGAGCGCGTCGCGCACCTTCGCGGGGATCCGTCGACGAGTGGCCATCAGCGCAGCCGCGCCCCGGTGCTGTCGAAGCGGAGGAGGTGTGCTTCGTCGACGTGGAGCTCCACCTCGTCGCCCACGGGTGGTACCGGGGCGGCCGGGTCGTGGCGGATCGTGAAGAGGTTGCCGGCGACGTCGCACACCAGGTGCGTCTCGTGCCCGAGCTCCTCGGCGTTGCGCATGGTGGCGCGCAGGCGCACCGCATGCGCCGGTGCGGGCGTCTCGGCGGTGGTCAGGAACACGTGCTCGGGGCGCGCCGCGAGGCTCTCGGCGCCATCCCACTCACCCGGCACGGCGGCGGCGGACAAGACGTTGATCGCCGGGCTGCCGACGAAGGTGGCCACGAACAGGTTGGCGGGGTCGTGGTACACCGCGTGGGGCGTGCCGGCCTGTTGGAGGATGCCGTCGGCGAGGATGGCGATGCGGGTGGCCATGGTCATGGCCTCCACCTGGTCGTGGGTGACGTAGATGATCGTGGTCTGGAGCCGCCGCCACAGGTCCACCAGGTCCAGCCGGGTCTGTGTCCGCAGCTTGGCGTCGAGGTTGGAGAGCGGC
>CAZIVZ010000090.1:0-9889 GCA_964542495.1 uncultured Aquihabitans sp. | reverse complement strand
CCTTGACCGACACGCCCGGCTCCTTGGTGGCGGTGGCGACGGTGGCGAGCGTGGGCCGGTTCAGGGTGGCCAGTGGCTTCATGGCCGCCCGCACCAGGATGGGCTCACCGGTGGAGATGCCCCCCTCGACGCCGCCGGCCAGGGCGGAGCCCCGCTGGTAGCCGTGCTCGGCATCCCACGTGACCGGGTCGTGGGCCGCGCTCCCCCGCCGGCCCGCCACCTCGAACCCGTCACCGATCTCGACGCCCTTCACGGCCTGGATGCTCATCACGGCGCGTGCGAGCGCGGCATCGAGCTTGCGGTCCCAGTGGACATGGCTGCCGAGGCCCACCGGCACGCCGTAGGCGATCGCCTCGACCACGCCGCCGAGCGAGTCGCCCTCGCGCGCCGCCTCCTTGATCTCGTCGACCATGGCCTGGGCGGCGTTTGGGTCGAGGCAGCGCACCTCGTTGGCGTCGACCAGCTCGAGCTCGTCGGGACCGGGCCGGCGACCGGAGCCGGTACGGGCGGCACCCATCTGCACCACGTGGGACACGATCTGCACGCCCAGGGCGCCGAGCAGCTTCTTGGCGAGCGTGCCGGCCGCCACCCGAGCGGCCGTCTCGCGCGCCGAGGCCCGTTCCAGCACGTTGCGGGCGTCGGTGAAGCCGTACTTCTGCATGCCGGCGAGGTCGGCGTGGCCCGGGCGGACCTGGGTGAGCGGGGCGCGGGTGGGACCGTCGGCGGCTTCGGGCGACATCTCGCGCTGCCACTTCTCCGGGTCCCGGGCCCACTCCGAGTTGGCGATCTCGATCGCCACGGGCGAGCCGAGGGTGCGGCCGTGGCGGACGCCGCCGACCAGGCTGACCTGGTCCTGCTCGAAGCGCATCCGGGGGCCCCGCCCGTACCCGAGCCGCCGCCGGGCCAGCTCGCCGGCCACGTCCGAGGCCGCCACGGGAAGCCCGGCGGGGAGGCCCTCGACCACGACGACGAGGGCGGGGCCGTGGGATTCACCTGCGGTCAGGAAGCGGATCACGGCGCAAACCTACTTGCGGCCCCCGGGCGCGACGAAGCCCCAGAAGCCACGCTGACCCGGGGGCACGACCGGATCAGCCCAGGTTGACGAAGGTGTCGAGGATCCAGTCGCTGGCCACGATGGTCGCCACCGCACCCAGGGCGAGCCACGGGCCGAACGGGTAGGGCCGGCTCTCCCGCCGGACCGCCAGGATCACCGCTCCCACCACCAGGCCCACCACGCTGGAGGCGATGAGGGCGTAGAGCACCAGGATCGGGTGGAGGTACCCCAACCACAGCCCGAGGGTGGCCGCCAGCTTCACGTCGCCCATGCCCATCCCCTCACGTCGCACGATCAGCTCGTAGGCGACCAGGGTGAGCGCCAGGCCACCGGCATAGGCCACACCCCCGATCAAGGCGCCGACGATGTGGTTCCGGGGGGTCTCGGTGGCCACCAGGGCCAGAGGCGGGATCACCAGGAGCGACACCAGCGCCGAGGGGTAGGTGATGGCGTTGGGGAGGATGTACAGCTCGAGGTCGATCACCGAGAGGGCCAGCAGCACCGAGAACAGGATGGCGAAGGGCACCACCTCCCACCCGGCGCCGAAGCGCACGCCAGCGAGCACCCACAGGGCACCGTTGGCCAGTTCCACGAGCGGGTAGCCCACGGGAATCGGCTCCTGGCACGTGCGGCACCGACCCTTGAGGAGCACCCACGACAGCACCGGTATGTTGTCGCGCCCGGTGATCGGCGTCTGGCACCGCGGGCACTTGGAGCGCGGGTGCAGCACCGACTCCTCCGACGGCACCCGGACGATCACGACGTTGACGAAGGAGCCGACGATCACGCCGTAGACACCGAGGGCGGTCAGCAGCAGCGGGGTCGACATCGGCGAGGACCCTACCGGTCGACGCGTCCGGGCCCCGGCACCTGGTGCCGGGGCCCGGAATGGGTGGGGATCCCCTCCTCCGTGGACGGTGGGATCGTCGGCTCAGCTCATGGCTTGACGCTCGAGAGGAACCGCAGCAGCGAACCGCGATCGTCCTCGACGGTGTCGTCGGTTTCGCCCTCGAACTCGGCCAGCGTCTGCGCCGGGGGCAGCGTGCCCTCCTCGATCTCCGCCGGGGCGACCTCACCGATCGGCGTCGCTTCGGCGACTTCGGCGACTTCGGCGACCTCCTCCAGCTCGTCCACCGGTGCGAGCTCGGGCTCGACGACGAGGTCGGCCCCGGGCTCCGGCTCGGCTTCGGGCTCGCCGTCCACCATCGACTCGAGCGAACCGTAGGACGACCACGTGGGGGAGGTGTCGTCCTCGTCGGCGTAGAAGAGGTCGTCGTCGTCCATCGCGGCCGGCTCGACCTCGTCGGTGTCGAAGGGCCGGAACACCTCGGGCTCCACGGGCCCATAGGTGCGGCCGTCCACGCTGCCGAGCGTCTCGAGCTCACCCACGAAGGAGGTGCCCTCGCCCGGGAGCGGCTCGGGCAGCAGGGCGTCGTCGCGGGTCTCGAGCACCACCGGACCGTCCTCGGCGCTCAGGTGGAACACGTCGTCGTGCCCGTCGGAGGCGGGCTCGGCGGGCGACACCGGCGGCTCGACCCCGGCGGCCGCGTAGGACGCCGTCGGCTCGATGGACCCGCCCACCTCGACCAGGCCCAGTTCCACGAGCTCCTTGGCCCGGTCGCAGGCCTCGAGGTCGGTCAGCGAGAACCGGTCGCCGAGCAGGCGAGGCGAAGAGCCGGCGGAGATGGCGGCGAGGAGGCGCCACTGATCACCCGTCACCGTGATGGTGTCGGCATCGACCTCATCGACGAGCCCGAGCCAGGTGTGCACCGAGGGGACCACGGCCTCGATCTCGCTCCAGCGCACGAGCAGCGCCTCGGCGGCGGCGATGGCGTCGTCGACGTCGGTGCGCTCCACGGTGTCCGGCGGCACCTCGCCCTCGTCGAAGCGGAACGTGCCGTTGTCGAAGCGCAGCATCTCGAAGACCACGTCGGCCGGCCCGGCGGCGTGCGGCGAGGTGGTGACCTCACCGCCCACCAGGTCACCCTGGTCGAACCAGACCTCGCCGTTGCCGGCGTCACCGGCCACATCGAGGCGCCCGGTCTTGGTGGTCCCGGCCAGGAGGCGGAGCACGTCGGGGAGTGCGAACGAGTGGAGATCGCCTTGAAGGGCCACCAGGTCCTCCTCAGAGGTAGTCGATGCGAGCGGGCGTAGGTCCTCCATCGGCACCCGGGGCGCTGAAGTGAAGGCAACGATCCGCGGACCCTGTGCCCACTCAGCGGCGAGCGGCCGCCGTCATGGCCGCCAGGTCCGGTTCGACTCCGGTCCAGCGGGCCAGCGACAGTGCGGCCTGGTGCACCAACATGCCGAGCCCGTCGACCGAACGGGCCCCACGTGCCCGGGCCAGGGCGAGGAGCGGGGTGGTCAGGGGCTGGTAGACGAGGTCCACCACCACCTGGTGCGAGCCGATGCATGCCCCGTCGCACGGCAGCGGTCCGGGGTCACCGGGCGCGGCGCCCATGCCCACCGAGGTGGCGTTGACCAGCAGGTCGGCGCCCCCGATGTCGGCGGACCCTCCCACCCGCCCCCGCTCGCCGGCCAGCAGCACCGCCGCGCCGGCCCGCTCGGCGCTGCGGTTGACCACCACCACCTCGGCGGCGCCGGCGTCGGCCAGCGCCCAGATCACGGAACGGGCCGCACCCCCCGCCCCGAGCACCACGCAGCGCTGCCCGGCCGGATCGATGCCCTCGTCGTGGCGCAGCGACCGCACCAGACCGGCACCGTCGGTGTTGTCGCCGACCAGCTCGCCGCCCTCCCAGGCGATGGAGTTCACCGCACCCAGCGCCTCAGCCGCCGGCGTGAGCCGATCCATCTGGGGGACCACCTCGGCCTTGAGCGGCATGGTGACCATGAGCCCGCCGAGGCCGAGCGTGCGCATGGCGGCCACCGCGTCCGGGCCCCGACCGGCACCCACGTCGAAGGCCACGAACGTCCAGTCGAGCCCGGCGGCGGCGAAGGCGGCGTTGGCCAGCGCCGGCGAGCGCGAGTGGGTGACCGGCGACCCGATCACCGCCGCCAGGCGGGTGGCGCCGGTGACCGGCAGGGGCGCCCGGGCGTCAGCCACAGCCCAGGCCACGCTCGCGACACAGGGCCTTGGCCACCAGGAAGTCGTCGTAGGTCTCGGTGAAGGTGATCTCGCGCTCGCCGGTGAGCACGAAGTACAGGTACCCGGCGTCGGACGGCTGGAAGGCCCCCACCAGGGCGTCCTCGCCCGGGTTGGCGATGGGCGTGGGCGGCAGGCCGGTGCGGGTGCGGGTGTTGTAGGGCGCGTCGGCGGTGTAGTCGACGGTGTCGGGGTCATGGCCGGCCAGGACGGCTCCGTACACCGACGTGATGTCGTAGGCCAGCGGGATCCCCTGCTGGAGACGGTTGTAGGTGACCGCCCCGATCTTCGGGCCGTCGGCGGGCACCGCCGCTTCGCCCTGAACCAGCGACGCCACGTTGAGCAGCTCGTAGGCCGACAGGTCGAGGTCCCAACGCCGCTTGATGTGCGCTTGGGCATCCTCGAGGCCCAGGCCCGCCACGCGGGTCTCCATCTCGGCCGCCATCATCGTGAGCAGCTCGACGGCGGTGGTCTCGTCGTCGACCTCGTAGGTGGCCGGGAACAGCACCCCCTCGTAGGAGGGGGCGTCGGCGGGCAGGAGGGTGCTGGGCACGGCGCGGTCGTCGAGCGCCTTCTGGAGCTCCTCCACGGTGAGGCGCGGCACCTTCTCGTGGATCCGCGCCACGATCTGGGCGACGGTGAAGCCCTCCGGGATGGTCACCTTGACCACCGCGGTCGGGGTCGGAGCGGCCGGCCCCGCGGACAGGGTGCGCAGCACCGAGTCGAGATCGGAGTTCAGCCGCAGCTCGTAGACCCCCGCCTCGAAGGGACCGGCGTCCTTGCGCCCGGCCTGGAAGCTGAAGACGGTGGCGTTGGCGATCACGCCCTTCCGCTCGAGGATGGACCCGATGCCGCTGGTGGAGCTGCCGGGTGGCACCTCCACCGAGATCGTGGCCCCGGGTCCACCGGGTGGGTCGACCTGGCGGCGGTACCACCACCAGGCGCCGCCCACCACCACACCCCCGAGCAGGGCGAACACCACCAGGACGCCGAGCCATCGGGGCAGGCGGCTCTCGGGCGGCAGCTCGAACCACTCGTCGTCGGCCCGCCCCACCTCCGGGTGGGGATCGGTCTCGACCGCAGGCGCGGTGCCGTGAGCGAGGTCGGGCGCGGGCCCACCGGGGCGGGCAGGTCGAGCGACCGGCGGCCCGTCGACCACGTCTGCGGGGCGGGGCGGACGCGGCGGACGCGGCGGACGCCGCGGCGGGCGGGACGCGGTGGGCGGACGGTCTTCGTCGGTCACGGGCGGGGCTCCTCCGGCGTGGCCTCTGTGGCCGCCCGCCGGTCCAGCCAGTCCTGGAGGATCACCGAGGCCGCCACCATGTCGACCACCTTGCGGCGGGCCCGCCCATCGAGGTCTCCCCGCTCGCGCAGCGACCGGTCGGCGATCCGGGTGGTCAGCCGCTCGTCGTGGACCTCCACCGGGACGCCCACCACCGCGGCCAGCTCGTCCCGTTCGGCCAGCACGTTGGCAGCCGCCGGTCCTTCGCGTCCGGCCAGGTCGACCGGCAGCCCCAGCAGCACCAGCCCGGCGTCGTAGTCGGCCACGAGCGTCGCGATCTCGCGGTGCAGGCGCGGGCGGTCTCGGTGGCGCTCGAGCACGGCGACGGGCGTGGCCACGCGTCCCTCGCTGTCGGAGACGGCCACGCCGATGCGACGACTTCCCAGGTCCAGGGCCAGCACGCGCACTAGCCGACGCCGGCGGCCGACCGGGCGAGGTCGAGCGCGCGGTCGATCTGGTCGGGGTCCCGGCCACCGGCCACGGCCAGGTCGGGGTGCTTGCCGCCACCTCCGCCCACGGCCTTGGCGGCCGCCGAGATCAGCGACGACGCGTCGAGCGCGCCGCCCGGCGTGGTGGCCGCCACCAGGGCGACGCCCCCGCCCTCGGGCGCGCCGATGAGCACGGCGGCACGGATGCCGGGCTGGTCGCGCACGGCCACGCCGAGGCTGCGGAGGTCTTCCCGGGCGAGCCCGTCGACCCGGGCCACCACGATCCCGTCGACGGCGGCGGCGGCGAGGTCGCCCGCTCCGCCCGTGGCCAGCTTGGCCTTGATCGACTTGAGCTCGGCCCGCAGGTCTCGCAGCTCCGCCAGGCGCTTGTCGATGCCCTCGAGCAGCTCCGGTCGGGGCACCCCGACCCGCTCCGCGGCGGCGGCGAGCTCGGCTTCCTCACGCCGGATCCGGTCGATCGGGCCGAAGCCGGTGATGGCCTCGATTCGGCGCAGGTTCGACCCGATGGAGCTCTCGGAGGTGATCTTGGTCGGGCCGATGTCTCCGGTGCGGCGGACGTGGGTGCCACCGCAGAGCTCCACCGAGTGGGGCCCGGCCTCGAGCACCCGCACCAGGTCGCCGTACTTCTCGCCGAAGAAGGCGATGGCGCCGAGGTCGGCCGCCGCCGCCTTGGTGGTCTCGAAGTGGTGCACCGGGTGGTTGCCGAGCACGTCGCGGTTGACGAGGTCCTCGATGGCGCGGATCTGCTCGGGGGTGATCGCCTCGAAGTGGCTGAAGTCGAAGCGCAGCCGGTCCGGCGCGACGTGCGAGCCCTGCTGCTTGACGTGGGATCCGAGCACCTCCCGCAGCGCCCAGTGGAGCAGGTGCGTGGCGGTGTGGTTGCGGCGGATCGCGGCCCGACGCTCGACGTCGATGGTGGCCGTCACCGTGTCACCCACGGTGAGGGTGCCCTCGGTGACGCGGGCGACGTGGCGGTGCAGCCCGGGCAGGGCGAAGGTGGTGTCGAGCACGTCGGCTTCGAACCCGGGCGCCGACAGGGTGCCGGTGTCGCCCACCTGGCCGCCTGACTCGGCGTAGAAGGGGGTGCGGTCCAGCACGACGGAGGACGTGCCGTCGGCCGCGGGCACCACGGCCAGGACGGTGGCCTCGGCGGTGGTGGCCTCGCGCCCCACGAACTCGGTGGTGCCGTGGGCGGCGAGGACGGCGGCGAAGGCCTCGGCCTCGTCACCGACGGCCACCACACCCTTCTTGCCGTGCTCGCGGGCCCGCTGGCGCTGGTCGGCCATGGCGGCGTCGAACCCGGCCCGATCGAGCGCGAAGCCGCGGTCGGCCACGATCTCGCTGGTCACGTCGACCGGGAAGCCGTAGGTGTCGTGGAGCGCGAACGCCACCGAACCGGGCAGTTCACCGGCCTCCGGCAGGTCGTCGAGGGCGTTGTCGAGGATGGACAGCCCGCTGCGCAGGGTGCGACGGAACTGGTCCTCCTCCCGCCCGAGGGTGGCCACGATGGTCTCGGCGTTCGCCCCGAGCTCGGGGTAGGCCGTGCCCATGAGCTCGACGGTGCGCTCGGCGAGGCGGGGGGTGATGGCGGTGTCGACGTCGAGCAGGTAGGCGAAGCGGCTGGCCCGGCGGATGATGCGGCGCAGGACGAAGCCCCGCTCCTCGTTCGACGGAACCACGCCGTCGTTGACGAGGAAGGTCATGGTGCGGGCGTGGTCGGCCAGCAGCTTGAGGGCCACGTCGGACCGGGGGTCGGCGCCCAGGCGCACCCCGGTGAGGCGCTCGGCCTCGGCCACCAGGGCGCCCAGCTCGTCGGTGGCGAACACGTCGGGCACCCCGATGGTGGCGCCGAGGATGCGCTCGAGGCCGGCGCCGGTGTCGATGTTCTGGGACTCGAGAGGCCGCAGGCTGCCGTCTTCGAGGCGGAAGAACTGCTGGAACACGAGGTTCCAGTACTCCACGTAGCGGTTCTCGGCGGCCGGGTTGAGCGGGCCGCCGTCGGGCCCGGCGTCTGGACCGAAGTCCCAGAACAGCTCCGAGGACGGGCCGCACGGGCCGGTGTCGCCCATCTCCCAGAAGTTGTCCTTGTCCATCCGCTGGATGCGCTCCGCGGGGAACCCGACCTCGTCGACCCAGAGGTCGACCGCCTCCTGATCGTCGATGTGGCACGTGACCCAGATCCGGTCCGCATCCAGGCCGAGGACCTCGGTGGAGAACTCCCACGCCCACCGGATGGCGTCGGCCTTGAAGTAGTCGCCGAAGCTGAAGTTGCCGAGCATCTCGAAGAAGCTGAGGTGCCGGGGTGAGCGGCCGATGGCGTCGAGGTCGTTGTGCTTGCCGCCGGCGCGCACGCAGCGCTGGATCGACGCGGTCCGCGGCGGGCGCCACGGCGGCTGCTCTTCGCCGATGAAGTACGGGACGAAGGGCATCATCCCGGAGTTGGTGAACATGGGCGCGGAGGGGTGCAACGGGATGAGCCCGGCCGACGGGACGGAGGTGTGCTGGCGAGCGACCCAGAACTCGGTCCAGGCGTTGCGCAGTTCCTGGGCGTGCATCGATTCCCCCTCCTCTCGTGCGTCGGCCGGTGGGGCGTTCCCGGCATCAGGTCGAACCACACTACCGGCCCTCCCCCACCCCTCCCGCACGGACCCGACCCGCCCGAGGTGCGCGTGCTCAGCGTCATCCCACGACATCGAACACGCACACCTCGCGCTCAGGCGACCCGACCCGCCCGAGGTGCGCGTGCTCAGGGTCGTCCCACGACAACGAACACGCACACCTTGGCTGGACGCGGCCGCCGGCAGCGCCGCGACCGAACTCGAGCCGGCGGGCTGCTGTCAGCGGCGGGCGCGGCGGCGGGGGGCCAGGGCGTCGGGGCGGGGCGACGGCTGGCGGGGGGTGCGGCGCGCGCCCGAGGGAGCCGGCGCGCTCGGCGGGCGAGCCGGCGCGGCCTCCAGGGGGCCGACGAAGGTGCGGGCCTCCACGCGGGCGCGCAGCTCGGCCTCGGTGGCGCGCATGGCCGAGCGACCCTCGGCGGCGGCGGCCCGCACCGTCCGGCCCAGGTCCTTGGCAGAGGTGGCGGCGCGCTCGGCCACCTGCTCGGGCAGGTACCGCTCGACGGTGGCCTCCACCTTGCGCTTGGCCCAGAACGCGCTGCCCGCACCGACCGCCATGCCCGTGCTCATCCAGAAGGCTCGCTTGAACACCGCTACTCCTTGCGCAGGCGCTTGGCCGCCCGAGATGCCCCCGACGTGATGGCCACCGTCTTGATGACCGGCGCAGACAGGGCCCGGTAGGCCAGCTTGGACGTGGCGTCGACCGTGGCCGAGATCGACTCGGCGCTGCCGACCAACCGGTTGACGCGGTCGAGCTCGGCGTTCGCCTCGGTGACGGAACGGGCCAGCTCGTCGACGAGGGGGACCACCTGCTCGGTGATGGTGTCGAGCGTGGCCCGCACCTCCCGCAGCGCTGCCAGGGCGCTCTGGAGCACGAACAGGAGCACCACCACGGCCGTGATCGACGTGCCCGTGACCACCAGCACCGCGAGGTCGGCGGCGGACAGCTCCGCCAGCACCGGGCCGCTCACGAGCGACCGGCGGCGGGGCCGGGATCGGCGGGCGCTGCATCGGTGGTGCGGGTGGCCATGCGCTCGCTGATCTCCCGTTCGTAGCCGTGCGCCGAAGGCTGGTAGTAGGCGCGGTGGGCGACCTCCGGGGGGCGGTAGCCCTGGGGCACCCAGCCCCGGGGGTCATCGTGAGGGTACTCGTAGCCGGAGCCGTGCCCGAGCTTCGCCGCACCCGGGTAGTGCGCGTCGCGCAGGTGGGCGGGCACGCCCGACGAGGGGCGCTCGCGCACGTCGGCCAGGGCGGCACCGATCGCGGTCGTGGCCCGGTTGGACTTGGGGGCGGTGGCCAGGTGGATCACCGCCTGGGACAGGTTGAGCTGCGCCTCGGGCAGGCCCACGTGCTCCACGGCCTGGGCGGCGGCCACCGCCACGAGCA
>CAZIVZ010000089.1:0-10015 GCA_964542495.1 uncultured Aquihabitans sp. | reverse complement strand
CTGCGGCGGCACCTGCCGGAGCTGACCATCCTGGAGCTCACCTACATCGCCTGCTGGTACGACCTGCACGCGGTGATGGCCAAGGCCCTGCGCCTCGAGCTCGATGCGGACCCCGACCCGATCACCGAGCTGACCGGCCCCGGGATCACCCGCTCCCTCGAGCCCGACGCTGTTCCGGAGTAGAGGTGAGCCGCCAGGCGAACCGACCCAGCAAGCACGGCATGGGTAGACCGAGGCGCCAGCCGAGGTCCACACAACCTCGCAGCGACAACGGTCGACCCATCCGCCAGGACTCGTAGTCACCAGCGACCGAGGCGGCGGGTGGAGGTGGGGTCGTAGAGGCACACCACGTCGGCCAGGTAGCCGAGCTCGAGCGCGTTGCGGAGCATGGCCGCGCCCGAGCCCGCCTCGGGCAGGTGCGAGGTGATCACCACGTAGGGGGCGGCGTCGGGCACGGCTCGCAGCAGGGCGCCGTTGGCGATGGCCTTCTTCAGCGTGTCGGTGCGGCGCAGCCCCGGTCGGTGGCCCTGGATCGAGCCCTTGTACTCGAACCAGACGGTGGCACCCGACGGGCTCACCGCCTCCTGGTCGATCTCCACGCCCACGTCGGCGAGCACCCGTCGACCCAGCAGCTCGTACCCGAGGTGGGCGAGCAGCGTGTCGCACTGCTCGGCGAACTGGCGGCCCTGGATGCCCGCCGACGCCTGGAACGAGCGAGCCGGCGCGGCGACCGGCGCGGGGGCAGGTGGGGCGGCAGGTGGCGGGGGCGGGCTCACGTGGGTCCCGGGGTCCACGAACGGGAGCTGGCCGGGATCGCTCATCAGGCGCGCACGCTACCGGTCGGCCGGGGTGGGGCCGGGGCGACGGGCCAGCACGTAGAGCCGCTCGGTCTCCGCCTCCCCACCGGGGTACGGGCCGCGGCGGTACCACTCCACCTCGACCAGCCCGGCGGTGGCAACCGCGTCGAGCACCTGGGAGACGTCGTGCAGGGCGAAGTCGAGGTCGACGTCGTGGCCCCACCAATCGGCGAGGTGACGCACCTCGGGGCCGACGTGGACCGCCAGCGCGAGCCAACCGCCCGGCCGCAGCGCGGCGGCGATCAACGCCACGGCGGGGCGCAGCTCGGAACCGGCCAGGTGCACGAGCGAGTACCACGCGGTCACCGCCGCCCACCCCTGCGGGCTGCCCGCCGGCGCCGGGAGGGCGGTGAGGTCGCCCACCTCGAAGGGGAGCTCGGGGAACCGGAGGACCGCCTCGGCCACCATGGCCGGCGACAGGTCGAAGCCGATCACCTCCGCGCCGGCGGCGGCGAGGTGGAACGTCACCTGACCCGGCCCGCACCCGGCATCGGCCACCGGGCCGCCACCGGCGAGCGCGGCCACCCGCTCGAGCAGCCAGCGATCGAGCGGCTTGGCGTCGAGCTCGTCGAGCAGCGCGTCGGCGTACGCTCGCGCCACCATGTCGTAGGCGGCCACCACCCGCGCGTCGCGGGCCACCGGTCCCTCGGCCAGCAGCGCCTCGGTGACGGTGAGGTCGGCCACCGGCGGACCCGCCGTGGCGGGCGTGCTCGCCACGACCGACACGTCGACCGGCCCGAGCAGGTGGACCCAACGGTTGTCGTGCTGGCCGGCCTGCCGGGGCAGCTCCTCCACCAGGCCATGGGGGCGATCCCGGAGGCGGGCGAGCACCGCCTCCACGTCCTCCTTCTCGGCGAACCGGTGGAGGCGCTCGGCGCGGGTGCGCAGCTCGCCCGGCGTGCACGGTCCCCGCAGCAGGAGCACGGTGAGCAGGGCCCGCTCGTCGTGTTCGAGGTCCAACCGCTCGTCGAGCACCTGGCGGTACTTCACCGTCCGGGACCCGTGGCTGGCGTGGACCATCCGGGCCAGGCCGGTTGACTTCAGCCGATCCAGGGCATCGGTGACGGTGCGATCGTCGAAGTCCACCACCGGCCACCGGCTCGAGCTCTGGTTGCAGGCCGTTCGCAGCGCGTTGAGGGTCATCGGGTACGACGCCGGGACCGTGCGCTCCTTCTCCAGCAGCGCACCGATGACGCGCTGCTCCACGGCGTCGAGGGACGGGCGTTCGGCTTCGTGGTCCACGCCCGAACCCTACGGAGGCGAGCCGACAGGCGAGCCGACCCAGCAAGCACGGCATGGGTGAACCGAGGCGCCAGCCGAGGTCCGTGCCAACTGGCAGCCACGACGGTCGACCCAACCGCGAGGGCTCCGGAGGGCATGATCATCTCGTGAGTCCCGCACGACCGCGCACGCCCAGGCCCTTCCGGCCACCCGCCGCCCCGCCGGCGCGGGTGCTGGTGGCTCGGCCGCGGCCCGAGGTCGACGGTGGCCGCTACGCCCCGAAGTTCACCCTGGGCGACCGGGCCGACCTCTCGGTCGACGTGATCCGTGACGGCCACGAGGTGCTGCGGGCCGAGCTCGTGGTGCAGCCGCCCACCGGACCGGCCCGCACGTCGGCCATGGCGAACGTCGACGCCGCCTCGCTCGGCGTGCGCTGGGCGGGCACGGTCGAGCTGGACCAGCTCGGCACGTGGACGTGGACGGTGCGGGCCTGGGCCGACGCCCTGGCGTCGTGGCGCCACGAGCTGGCCCGCAAGGCCGACGGCGGCCAGGACGACCTCACCGGCGAGCTGGCCGAGGGCGCCCTGTTGCTGGCCGCCACCGCGGAGCGCGCCGGTGCCGCCGATGCCGCCGACCAGGCCGCCATCGAGACGGCCGCAGCCGTGGTCGCCGACGGCTCCCGGCCGCAGACAGACCGCGTGGCCGCCGCCCTCGATCCCGACCTCGCCGAGCGCTGCGACCGCCACCCCGACCGCTCCCGCGCCGGCACCCTGGCCGCGCCGGCCCGCCTGGTGGTCGACCCGGTGCTGGCCCGCGTCGGCGCCTGGTACGAGCTGTTCCCCCGCTCGTGGGGGGGCCTGGCCGGCGTGCGACGTCGGCTGCCGGCCCTGGCCGAGCTGGGCTTCGACGTGGTGTACCTCCCCCCGGTGAGCCCCATCGGGCGCACCAAGCGGAAGGGGCCGAACAACGCGCTCACCGCCGGACCCGACGACCCCGGCTCTCCGTGGGCCATCGGCGACGCCACCGGCGGCCACGACGCCGTCCACCCCGACCTGGGCACCGTCGCCGACTTCGTGGCGCTCGTGGCCGATGCCCGCGAGCTGGGCCTGGAGGTCGCGCTCGACCTCGCCATCCAGTGCTCCGCCGACCACCCGTGGCTCACCGAGCACCCCGAGTGGTTCTCGCACCGGCCCGACGGCACGCTCAAGTACGCGGAGAACCCGCCCAAGAAGTACCAGGACATCTACAACGTCGACTTCGACTGCGACGACTGGGCCGGGCTGTGGGCCGCGCTGCGCGACGTGGCCCTCACCTGGATCGACCGGGGCGTCCGCGTGTTCCGGGTGGACAACCCGCACACCAAGGCCCTGCCGTTCTGGGAGTGGCTCATCGCCGGGGTCCGCGCCCGCCGTCCCGACGTGGTGTTCCTGGCCGAGGCGTTCACCTACCGGGCCATGATGCAGGAGCTGGGCAAGGCCGGGTTCCAGCAGGGCTACACCTACTTCACGTGGAAGCAGTCGGCCCACGAGCTCGGCGAGTACGTCACCGAGCTCGCCGGCCCCGAGCACTGCTTCTTCCGGCCCAACTTCTTCGTGAACACCCCCGACATCCTCACCGAGCAGCTCCAGCACGGCGGGCCGCGGACCTTCGTCTCCCGGCTCGTCCTCGCCGCCACCTTGTCGCCCAGCTACGGCATCTACTCCGGGTACGAGTCGTTCGACCACGTGGCCGTGCGCCCCGGATCGGAGGAGTACCTCGACTCCGAGAAGTTCCAGGTCCGCGACCGCCGCCTCGACGGTTCGCTCCTGCCGCTCGTGGCCGAGCTCAACCACATCCGGCGCACGCAGCCCGCGCTGACCCGCATGGAGGGCACCCGGGTGCTCCACACCGAGAACCCAGCGCTGTTCGCCTACGCCAAGCGGGCCGAGGGCGACACCGTCCTGTGCGTGGTGCTGCTGCACGGCGACTCGGCCGAAGGCGTGTGCATCGTGCCCGACGACCTCGGGCTGCCTCCCTCGTTCGAAGTGGTCGACCGGCTCACCGAGGAGCGGTTCGCGTGGCACCTCGGCCGGAACTACGTGCGGCTCGAGGCCGACACCCGCCCCGCCCACATCCTGGCGGTGGTGAGCCCGTGAGCCCCCGTCCCCCCTCGGCCGCCGCACCCTCCCCCACGCTGGCCACGTGGCTGGCCGAGCGTCGCTGGTACGCGGGCCCCGGAGCGCCGGGCGCCGTCGCCGAGCAGCGGGCCAAGCTGCCCACCCGGCCGGGCGTGACCCTGGCGCTGGTCGCCACCGAAGACGGCGCGCGCTACCAGCTGGTGCGGCCGACGTCGGCCGACCCCGAGGTCCACGACTGCGCCGACGATGCACCGACGGCAGCCGCGCTGGCGCGCTTCGTGGCCGGCGGGGGCACGGCCGCGGGGCCCGATGGCACCACGGTCACCGCCCACGTCGTGGCCGGCGCCTCCCGGCTCGGCTCGGGCACCGCCCACCCCATCGGCGGCGAGCAGTCGAACCCCTCGGTGGTGGTGGGCGGCACCCGCTTCCGGCAGGTGCTGCGCCAGCTCCGGTCCGGCCCCAACCCCGAGGTGGAGATCGGCCGCCACCTCGCCGCGGTGGCCGCGACGGGCCGCCACGTCCCCGTCGCGCCGCTCGCCGGCTGGTACGACCTCGAGGAGGGCACCACCACCACGTTGGGCGTCCTCCACGAGCTGGTGCCCGGCGCGCTCGACGCCTGGGCGCTCGTGCTGTCGGCCCTCGCCGGCGGTGCCGACGGCCTGCTGGGGCGGCTCCACCTCCTCGGCACCGCGGTGGCCGACCTCCACGGCGCCCTCGCCCAGCCGGGCGACGAGCCGGCAACGTTCGGTGCGGCCCCGCTGACCACAGATCGGGTGGCTGCGGTGGTCGACGCGCTCCGCGCCGACGCGCCGGCGGCGCTCGGCGACCTCGACGTCCTGGTCGACCCCACGGCCGTGGTCGCCCGGGCCGGGGAGCTCGCCGGCCGCCTCGGCGACGACCTCGGTGCCGCCATCTGCCACCACGGCGACCTCCACCTCGGCCAGGTGGTGCTGGGGCCCGACGGGTGGGTGATCCTCGACTTCGAGGGTGAGCCGGCACGACCCGTGGCCGACCGTCGCCAGGACCACTCGCCCCTGCGCGACGTGGCGGGCATGCTCCGGTCCTTCGCCTACGCCGCCGCCACCCACCGCCGCAGCGGAGGCCGCCGCCTCGGCCCCGGCTGGGAGCCGGCCGCCCGGGCTGCGTTCCTCGACGGGTACCTGGCCACCGTGGACCCTGCCCTGGTGCCCTCTTCGGCCGCCGCCACCGCCGTGCTCCTGCACCTGTTCGAGCTGGAGAAGGCGGTCTACGAGGTCGGCTACGAACGGGCCCACCGCCCCGACTGGGTCGCCGTGCCCGTCGAGGGCCTCCGCCACCTGCTCGTCGAGGACCGCACATGACCACCACCTGGCACGACCCGTCGGGGCTGCTCGGCGAGCTCGACCTGCACCTGCTCGCCGAGGGCCGCCACCTGGGCCTGCACCGGCACTTCGGCGCCCACCCCCGGACGATCGACGGGGTGGAGGGCGTGGCCTTCGCCGTGTGGGCGCCCGCCGCCGAGCGCATCTCGGTGATCGGCGACTGGAACCACTGGGTGCACGGCGACCACCCCCTGGTGCGCATCGGCACGTCCGAGGCCTGGAGCGCCTTCGTGCCCGAGGCCCGTGAGGGCCACCGGTACAAGTTCGCGGTCACCGGGCCGGGGGGCCGCACCGTCGAGCACGCCGACCCGCTCGCCTTCCGCAGCGAGCCGGCCCCGGCCACCGGTTCGATCGTCCACCGCTCCCGCCACACCTGGGGAGACGAGCAGTGGCTGGCAGCCCGCGACGCCCGGGACCAGTGGGCGTCGCCCATGTCGGTCTACGAGGTCCACCTGGGGTCGTGGCGTCGGGACCCCGTCGAGCCCCACCGGGAACGCTCGTACCGGGAGCTGGCGCCCGAGCTGGCGGCGTACGCGGTGGACATGGGCTTCACCCACGTGGAGCTGATGCCGGTGATGCACCACCCCTTCGCCGGCTCGTGGGGGTATCAGGTCACCGGCTACTTCGCGCCGGCGGCCCGCTGGGGCGAGCCCGACGACCTGCGCCACCTCGTCGACACGTTGCACCAGGCCGGCATCGGCGTCATCGCCGACTGGGTGCCGGCCCACTTCCCCAAGGACGAGTGGGCGCTCGGGCGCTTCGACGGCACCCCGCTCTACGAGCACCCCGACCCGCGCCGCGGCGAGCAGCCCGACTGGGGGACGATGGTGTTCGACTTCGGGCGTGGCGGCGTGCGGAGCTTCCTGCTCTCGAACGCCCGCTACTGGCTCGACGAGTTCCACCTCGACGGCCTGCGGGTCGACGCGGTGGCCTCCATGCTCTACCTCGACTACTCCCGGCCCGCCGGCACCTGGGCGCCCAACGTCCACGGTGGCCGGGAGAACCTCGAGGCGGTCTCGCTGCTGCGCGAGATCAACATCGAGGTCCACGCCGGCCACCCCGGGGTGCTCTCCATCGCAGAGGAGTCCACCGCCTGGCCCGGTGTCTCCCGACCGGTCGATGGCGGCGGGCTCGGGTTCGGCTTCAAGTGGAACATGGGCTGGATGCACGACACCCTCGGCTACTTCGCCCAGGACCCGGTGCACCGCCGCTACCACCACCACCACCTCACCTTCGGGATGCACTACGCGTTCAGCGAGAACTTCGTGCTCCCGCTCTCGCACGACGAGGTGGTCCACGGCAAGGGATCGCTGCTCACCAAGATGCCCGGCGACCGCTGGCAGCAGCTCGCCAACCTCCGGGCCCTCTTCGCGTGGATGTGGGCCCACCCGGGCAAGCAGCTCCTGTTCATGGGTGGCGAGCTGGCCCAGGAGCGCGAATGGGACCACGACCGCTCGCTCGACTGGCACCTCCTGGCCGACCCCGGCCACAGCGGGGTGCAGCAGCTCGTGCGGGACCTCAACCACCGGGCCGCGCCCCGCCCGGCGCTGTGGTCGGTCGACTTCGACCCCGCCGGGTTCACCTGGCTGGTGGCCGGCGACGCCGACCAGAACGTGGCCGCGTTCGTGCGCACCGGCAACGGCGGCGAGGTGCTGGTGTGCGTGGCCAACCTCTCGCCGGTGCCTCGGTACCAGCACCGCGTGGGCCTGCCCACCACCGGACGGTGGGCCGAGGTCCTCAACACCGACGCCACGAGCTACGGCGGCTCCGGCATGGGCAACCTGGGAGCGGTGGTCGCCGAGGACCACCCGGAGCACGGGCAACCGGCCTCGGCCCAGCTCACGCTGCCCCCCCTCGCGGTGGTGTGGCTCGAACCCGACGGAGGCCCATGACCGAGCCCAGCACCCGGCACACCTGGCCGGGCAAGCCGGCGCCGGTGGGCGCCACCTGGACGGGCACGTCCACCAACTTCTCGCTGTTCTCCGAGCACGCCACCGGCGTGGAGCTGTGCCTGTTCGACGGCGACGTGGAGGAGCGCATCCCGCTGCGGGAGCGCACGGCCTTCCACTGGCACGTCGAACTGCCCGACGTGGGACCCGGCCAGCGCTACGGCTACCGCGTCCACGGCCCGTGGGACCCGGCGCGGGGGCAGCGCTTCAACCCCGACAAGCTCCTGATCGACCCCTACGCCCGCGCCATCGACGGCGTGGTCGACGAGGCCGCGGCCAGCACCCTCCCCTACCTCCCCGGGGGCGACGACCCCGACGCCGACCTCGAGCGCGACGACGAGGACGACGCCGCCGCCATCCCCAAGTGCGTGGTGGTCGACGACGCCTTCGACTGGGAGGGCGTGGCCCGTCCGCGCACCCCGCTGTCGCGATCGGTCTTCTACGAGGTCCACGTGAAGGGCTTCACCGCCCGCCACCCCGACGTGCGCGAAGACCTCCGCGGCAGCTACGCGGGCCTCGCCTCCGAGGCCGCCATCGCCCACCTCGTCGACCTTGGGGTCACCGCGGTGGAGCTGCTCCCCATCCACCACATCGCCGACGAGAGCTTCCTCCACGACCGAGGCCTGGCCAACTACTGGGGCTACAGCACGATCGGGTTCTTCGCCCCCCACGCGGGCTACGCCGCCACCGGCACCCGCGGCGAGCAGGTGCGCGAGTTCAAGGGGATGGTGAAGGCCCTGCACCGGGCCGGCATCGAGGTGATCCTCGACGTCGTCTACAACCACACCGCCGAGGGCAACCACCTCGGCCCCATGCTCTCGCTCAAGGGCATCGACGCCCGTTCGTACTACCGGACGATGCCCGACGATCCCCGCCACCTCCTCGACTGGACCGGCACCGGCAACTCGCTCAACATCGTCCACCCGAACGTGTTGCGGATGGTGCTCGACTCGCTGCGCTACTGGGTCACCGAGTGCCACGTCGACGGCTTCCGGTTCGATCTGGCCACCGTGCTCGGACGCGAGACCTACGACTTCGACCGCGGCTCGGGCTTCCTCGACGCCGTCCACCAGGACCCGGTGCTGGCCCAGGTGAAGCTCATCGCCGAGCCCTGGGACGTGGGCCCCGGTGGGTACCAGGTGGGCAACTTCCCGGTGCGCTGGGCCGAGTGGAACGGCATCTACCGGGACCAGGTTCGCGACTTCTGGCGCGGCCACGGCTCCATCGCCGACCTGGCCGATCGCATGTCGGGCTCGAGCGACCTCTACGGCGACGACGGCCGCCGTCCCAACGCGTCGATCAACTTCGTGACCGCCCACGACGGCTTCACCCTCGCCGACCTGGTGGCCTTCGAGCACAAGCACAACGAGGCCAACCTCGAGGACAACCGCGACGGCACCGATGACAACCGGTCGTGGAACTGCGGGGTGGAGGGCGCCACCGACGATCCCGAGGTGCTCGCCCTGCGAGCCCGCCAGCAGCGCAACCTGCTGGCCACCCTCCTGCTGTCGCAAGGTGTGCCGATGCTGCTCGGGGGAGACGAGCAGGGTCGCAGCCAGGGCGGGAACAACAACGCCTGGTGCCAGGACAACGAGATCAGCTGGTTCGACTGGGACCCGTCGGCGCTCGACCTCGACCTCCAGGACTTCACCCGCCGGCTGCTGCGCCTGCGCCGCGACCACCCCGTGTTCCGGCGCCGCGCCTTCCTGCGCGGCGCGTTCGGCGAGAGCGGCGCCGTGCCCGACGCCTGGTGGTTCGGCGCCGACGGTCGACGCATGACGCGACGCAAGTGGGAGGACCGCAACGAGCGCGTGGTCGGCCTGTTCCTCAACGGCGACCGCTTCACCGAGCGCGACCCCCGGGGCGAGGCGATCCGCGACGACTCCTTCCTCGTGCTCGTCAACGGCTGGGAGGAGGAGGTGTGCTTCAACCTCCCCTCGGTCCGGTTCGGCCGGCACTGGTCGTTCGAGCTCTCCACCGCCGAGCCCGAGACCGAGCGCGACGCCTGGCAGGAGGCCGCCCGCGCCCCCGTGGCCGCTCCCGGCCGCTCGGTCACCGTGCTGCGCCGCACCTGAGCTGCCACCCCCCTTCGGTAGGGTTCGGCCGTGGCTTCACGACCCCCCCGCCGACCCGGCACCTCCACGTCGAACTTCGGCGTCGGCCGCCGCGAGAGCCACGACGCCTCCGCGTTCTACGACCGGTTCGCCATGCCGGAGCTTTCCGACGACGAGCGGCTCGGCACCGCGCCCGAGGTCGACGCCATCTGGTCCCACGACGCCCGGTCCATGCCCGAGCTCCCCGATGCGTCGGTGGCGCTGGTGGTCACCTCACCGCCGTACTTCGCCGGCAAGGCCTACGAGGAAGCCCTCGGCGAGGGCGCGATCCCCGAGGACTACGTCTCCTACCTCCAGATGCTCACCGACGTGTTCGAGGAATGCGTCCGGGTGCTCGAGCCGGGCGGCCGCATCGCCGTCAACGTCGCCAACCTCGGCCGGCGGCCGTACCGCTCG
>CAZIVZ010000088.1:3274-10017 GCA_964542495.1 uncultured Aquihabitans sp. | reverse complement strand
CGGCCAGCCCCCGGACCGGTCGGCGGGGCGCGCCCGGTGGTCCTGGCCGAACGAGCGGGTGCGCGCGGTGGGGGGCTCGCCGGCGGTGGCCACGTCAGCTCGACTCCCGGGTCCCCGGCCATCCCTGGCGCGTGACGATCAGGGCCCCGTGGAGCAGCAGGGTGGACACGAACAGCTGCGCCCCGACCACCACCAGGCTCAGGCCGGTGACCGCCAGGTGGGTCGCCGTGCCGTCGCCCTGGTCGAGGGCGAGGTCCTGTGAGAAGTAGGTGACGACGAGGGGCACGGTCATGGCGACCCCCGTCACGGCGACGCCCACCGCGCTCAGCGTCGTGCGCGAGTAGGGGAGGAGGCGCTTCCATCGCTTCCGGTGGCGGCCGGTGTAGTCGAACATCACCTGGGCCACCCCGCCGAGGAGCAGGGTCTGCCAGCCGATCGCCAGCAGCGCCAGCCCGAGCAGCTGCCAGTAGATCGACAGCGCGAACGGGCCCACGTCGATGTTGCCCATGCTGAGGGGGAGCACCAGCAGCAGACCGAGCACGGTCAACAGCATCCCCGGCTTCACCAGGAAGAAGTCGGCCCCGTAGATGAACATGGCGCGCAGGTTGATCCACGCCGCCTTGAACGGCGACAGCCAGCCCTCGCGCTTGTGGTGGCTCAGCCGGCCCTCCTGGTCCTTGCGGAAGTGGACCGGCACCTCGGTGGTGGGCAGCTCCATCAGGACCGACTTCAGCATCATCTCCGAGGCGTACTCCCAGGACTGCGACTGGAGGTCCATCGCCAGGAGCGATTCGCGGGTGATCCCCCGCATGCCGCAGTGGATGTCGCTGAACCGGCTCCGGAAGATCCGGTTCAGGATCCAGGTGGTGACCGGCGTGCCGGCGTACTGGTGGAGCGCCGGCATGGCGCCCGGCTCGATTGACCCCTTCCAGCGCGAGCCCATCACGTACTCGCTGCCGGCGCGGAACCCCTCGACGAAGGGCTCGAGCTCGCGGAAGTCGTACGTGCAGTCGGCGTCGCCCATGATGATCCACGGCGCTCGCACGTAGGGGATCGCGTCGATGTAGGCCCGGCCGAGACCGCGCCGGGGGGTGCGCAGCACCCGGGCGCCGCCGGCCAAGGCCAGCTCGGCGGTGCGGTCGTCGGAGCTGTCGACGATCAGGATCTCGCCGGCGACGCCGGCGGAGGCGAGCCCCTCGTGGCACCACCGCACGAACTCCGAGATGGTGAGCTCCTCGTTGAGCGCGGGGATGACGATCGACACCATCGGCTCGGCGACGTCGTCGTCGGGCACGAGCAGGGTGATCTCGCTCGGCGGCGCGGTGGCGGTCATCCGGCCTCGACCTCCAGGTGGCGGCGGAGCTCGGCCAGCCCTTCAGGGGAGCCGATCTCGTAGAAGCGCTCGCCCGCCTCGAAGCCGGCCAGGCGTCCGACGGCGCTCAGGTCCCGGAACAGGTCGGCGAGGTCGGCGGCCCGGCCCGGCGGCACGAGCCGGCGCACGGTGCTCTCGTGCAGGATCGAGAGCCCGTAGTCGATGTGGTGCATGCCGGCTTCGCTGGGGTCGGGCTCGTCCTTGTCGTAGCGGATCACCCGACCGCCGTCGAGCACCACGTTGCTGCGATCCCAGGCACCGTCGTTGCGGAACACCGTCATCAGTGCCTCGCCCTCGCTCCGAGCGAACGCGTCGGCGACCGATGCGAGGTCGACCTCGAGGTGGGAATCGCCGTACAGCACGAAGAAGCTGCCGCCGATCGCGCCCTCGTCCACCGCGAGGCGGACGGCGCCCGCCGTGCCCAACCGCTGCGGCCCCTCGTCGACGAACCGCACCGCGCAGCCGAGGTCATCGCGGCCGTCGAGCTCGGCGCGGATCAGGTGGCCGAGGTGCCCGATGGAGTACACGACGTCGTGCACGCCCTGGGAACCGAGCCAGCGGAGCTGGCGCACCGCGAACGGCGTGCCCGCGACCGACACGAGGGGTTTCGGGATCGACTCCGTCTCGGATCCCAGGCGGGTGCCGAGGCCGCCTCCGAGGACCAGGCAGGGCAGCACGTCAGCTCCGGGCCAGCACGACGGCGCCGTCGTAGTCGAACCCGAACCGGACCTCGGGCAGCCCGGCGGTGGTCATGGCCTGGCGCAGCCGGGCCGGGTCGGAGGCGAAGAACAGCAAGAAGCCGCCGGCGCCGGCTCCGACGAGCTTGCCTCCGAGCGCGCCGTTGCGACGCGCCAGGTCGTACCAGTGGTCGATCTGGTCGCTCGAGATCCCCCGGGTGCGTTGGCGCTTGTTGACCCAGTGCTCGTGCATGAGCTCGGCGAACTCGTCGGTCCGGCCGGCCTCGAGCGCGGTGCCGATCCGCGCGCCCAGCTCGGCGACGTGGTCCAGGTTGGCGAGCATCTCGGCATCGGCGTGCTCCGACCTTGCCTTCTGATCCGCCAGGATGCTGGTGGCCCGGCGGGAGTACCCGGTGAAGAACAGCAGGAGGTGGTCTTCGAGCACCTCGAGCGTGCGGGGGCTGGTGGCCAGCGTCTCCACGCCCACCGTGTCGTCGGGACGGAACTCGAACCGCGTGAGCCCGCCGTGGGCCGCGATGTACTGGTCCTGCTTGCCGACCGGGTCCCCGAGCCGGTCGATCTCGATGTGGCAGGCCGCCTCGGCCAGCGCGCGCGACGAGACCTGCCGGTGCTGGAACGCGTGCAGGGCGAGCAGCAGGCCCACGGTGAACGAACCGGAGGAGCCGAGGCCGGTGCCGGCCGGGATGTCGGCCACGCTCACGATCTCGATGCCCGGTTCGACCCGGTACTCGGCGAGGACCTCGCGGATCAGGCCGTGGTCGATGTCCTCGATCCGCTCCACCCGCTCCAGCTCGGCGTACTTGAGCAGGTAGTCCTCGGTGAAGGTGGCGTTGACCGACAGGTAGACGTACTTGTCGATCGCCGCGGCGATCACCGTTCCGCCCGAACGCCGGTAGTACGAGGGGAGATCGGTGCCGCCTCCTCCGATCGAGATGCGCAGCGGTGTCCTGGTCAGGATCATGGCAGCACGGGCTCCAGGTCGGAACCCAGGTCGGGCTCCAGGTCGGGCTTCGGGTCTGGCACCGTCGTCGCTGCTGCGGCCACGGCACCTCGGCGCTGCCACCACCGGAGGAGGTGGTCGAGCGTGACCGCCCCGAGGAGCACGATCGAGACCTCGGCCACGGCGCGGTAGCGCACCGCGCCGATGGTGGGCGCCACGGCGAGCACGCTGATCAGCGGGAAGGCCACGATCGGGTAGAGCGGGATCCGCCGGCGGCGGGTGAGCACGGCACCCACGACGGCCAGCGGGGCGAGGATCCAGTAGGCCACCACGGCGCTGCGGGTGAGCCAGAGGGCCGAGCCCCGCTCGGACTCGAACCGGGCCTGCTGGAAGGGGCGGTACAGGTTGAACGTCCGGCCCAGGCGGATGAGCGAGACCTCCACCGCCCGGCGCCGGTTGTTGGTCATGTAGGTGAGCGCTCGGTCCCGGAACTCCGCGTCGGCGACCGACAGGTCCGTGGAGACCTTCGCGACGATGATGCAGCCGAACTCGTAGGTCCCCACCTTCGGACCGGTGTAGGTCGGTGGGCAGTTGCCCGCCGCCATGGCCGTCCCGAGTCCCGCCGAGAGGGGCACGGGTCGCGCGTAGCGCGTGCTGTTGTAGGCGGTCCACGGGGCGAGCACGACCAGGGTGGTCGCACCGGCCAGGGCGAGCCACCCCACCCGCCTCGACCAGGCGACGCCGGCCCGGGACAGGATCACCGGGGTGACGACCAGCAGCGACAGGACGATCAGCTCCGACCGCACGAGGCCCGACAGCGCGAGCAGGGCGCCGAGCCCGGCGGCGCCCGCGGTGCTCGGGCGGTCCCGGAAGCGGTACACGACCAGGATCGTGGTGGCCACCATGAACATGGTGAGCGGTTCGGACAGGATCTCGCGCTCGTAGATCCACATGTTCGGGTACACGGCCGCGATGGCGGCGGCGATGAGCCCGACCCGCCGCCCGAACACGTACCGACCGGCGAGGCCGATCATCACCACGGTGGCGACACCGATCAGGGCGGTGAACACCTGCTGGTGGATGCGCCCGTCGAAGCCGAGGCCCGGCGGCACCGCCACCAGGAACGTCCACGCCGGCGGGTGCAGCGGCCCCTGCACCTGGCCCTCGAGGAGCCGGGCCGCCTCGATCCGGTAGGCGTACCCGTCGCCGCGCAGCACCCAGTGGCGGCTTCCGTAGAGGAAGAGGAGTCGGCCGGCCAGGGCGATCATCGCGATGACCGCCAGCGCCGGGGCGAACGCGTCCCGCGGGTTCGCGTCCTCCCTGGTCATGGCCGAATGTCTACCACCGGCCCCGTGGCGCCTGAGGTGGACGGCCCCGAAGATGAAGAGGGGAACTCGTCGCGGCACCAGGTTCAGCGTCGGGCCGTACCGGTCTCCTTCGCGACGATGCCCAGGTCCTTTGACCTGGGCATCGTCGACGATCTTGGCTCGGGGGGGAGGACTCGAACCCCCAACGACTGGACCAGAACCAGCTGTGTTACCGATTACACCACCCCCGAACGGGCTCGACCGATGGTAGGGGACGCGGCACCGGTGCGAAAACACGATGCGCCGGGCCGGCCAGCGCAGACCGCCACCGCGTCCCGGCATGATGGGGCGCCATGTCGATTCGGCCCGCCTCGCTCTCCGCAGACCAGGCCCGGCGGATCGCCCTCGGGGCCCAGGGGTTCGCCGACCCCCGCCCGAGCGGCCGGGTCGATCGTCGCCATGGCCGACGGGTGCTCCAGCGCGTGGGCCTGCTCCAGATCGATTCGGTCAACGTGGTCGTGCGCTCCCAGGAGCTGCCCCTGTTCGCCCGGCTCGGTCGCCACCGGCGGGACCTGGTCCCCCAGCTCACCTCCGCCGGCGACGTGTTCGAGTACTGGGCCCACGAGGCGTCCCACGTCCCGGTGGCGCTCCACCGGCTGCTGCGGTGGCGCATGGACGCGGCACGTGCGGGAGCCGGCACCTGGGGCGGCGTGGCCCGCATCGCCCGAGAGCGCCCGGACCTCGTGGCGTCGGTGCTCCGCGAGGTGGCCGAGCACGGCCCGCTCACCGCAGGGATGTTGCGCGATCCGGGTGGAGGCCGTGGCAAGGAGATGTGGGACCGCACGCCGGGCAAGTGGGCGCTGGAGTACCTGTTCTGGAGCGGGCAGATCACGGCTCGACGCGGTCCCAACTTCGAGCGTCGCTACGACCTGGTCGAGCGGGCCCTGCCCGCCGCGGCGCTGGCCGCGGCCACGCCATCGCCCACCGACGCCAAGCGGGAACTGCTGTTGGTCGGCGCCCGGGCCCACGGTGTGGGCACGGTGCGCGACCTCGCCGACTACTTCCGGCTGAACGTCCCCGAGAGCCGCTCGCTCGTGGCCGGGCTGGTGGCCGACGGACTGCTGGAGCCCGTGACCGTGCAGGGATGGCGCGAGCCCGCCTACCTGCACCCCGAGGCTCGCCGTCCCCGCCGCATCACCGGCCGTGCCCTGCTGTCACCGTTCGACTCGCTGGTGTGGGAACGGGACCGCACCGAGCGCATCTGGGGCTTCCGCTACCGCCTCGAGATCTACACCCCGAGCCACCAGCGCGTACACGGCTACTACGTGTTGCCGTTCCTTCTCGACGGGCACCTCGTGGCCCGCGTCGACCTCAAGGCCGACCGGGCGTCGGGTCGGCTGCTGGTGCGCTCGGCCTGGGGCGAGGACGGCATCGACGTCGGCCACGTCGCCACGGAGCTGGCGGCGGAGCTGGTCGAGCTGGCTGCGTTCCTGGGCCTGGCCGAGGGAGTGTGGGTGGAGCCTCGCGGCGACCTCGCGCCCGCCCTCGCGCTCGCCGTCGCCCGCCGCGGGTGAGGCGGCGTCAGCGGACGCGGGGCTTGGCCCGGTTGCCGGCGGCGAAGGTGGCCTGGCCCTCGGCCAGGGACTCCTCGGACATGCCCAGGTCCAAGAAGGCGTTCCCGAGGTCCAGTGCCTGGCGGCGGCTGAGCTCACGGCCGGCCCAGAGCGTGCGCAGGGTGGCCTGCACGGGTCCGGCGGGAGCCGAGGCGATGGTCTCGGCGATCCAGCCCGCCCGCTCCTCGAGCTCGGCCGACGGGCACACCTCCGACACCAGTCCGATCTCCAGCGCCCGGGCGGCCGACAGGCGCTCGTGGTTGCCGAGGAGGCTCATGCGGAGGATCTCGCCGAAGGGCATGCCGCGGTGGAGCATGAGCAGCGGTTCGTACACGGCGGGCATGCCGTAGGTGACGTGCGGGTCGAAGAACGTGGCGTGCTCCGCAGCGATGATCACGTCGACCTCGCCCAGGAAGTAGAACGCGCCGCCGCAGGCCATGCCGTTGACGGCGCACACCACGGGCTTCCACAGCTCGTTGGCCTTGGGGCCGAGCAGGCGGCCGGGATCGTCGTAGGTGTAGGGGGAGAAATCGTAGGTGGCGCCCCCCTCGGCGGGCACGAAGTCCCGGTCGATGCCGGTGCAGAACGCCTTGTCGCCGGTGGCGGTGAGCACCACCGAGCGGACCGACGAATCGGTGCGCAGCGACCGCCACAGCCCGGAGATCTCGTCGCACATGACCTTGTTGAAGGCGTGGTAGCGGTCCGGGCGGTCCAGCCACACCCACACCACGGCGCCGCGCTGCTCGGCGCGCAGGGTCTCGAACGAGGTCAGGTCGGTGGCCATCGGCGTGACGGTAGCGGTCGGCTCAGCGG
>CAZIVZ010000088.1:0-3174 GCA_964542495.1 uncultured Aquihabitans sp. | reverse complement strand
ACGTCGAGCGACACCAGGCCGTGGCGGTCCCGGAAGAAGCAGCCGTAGATGTTCCGGTAGTAGTAGGTGCTCGGCGGTTCGGGGATGAGGTCCTTGACGCCTCCCCACGCCCGGTGCTCGCGCCACACGTCGTCCACCCGCTCGAGCAGGTAGGGGATCCAGCCGATCTGGCCCTCGCTGTAGGCCAGCGTCAGGTCCGGGAACTGCACGAGCTTGCCGCTGAAGAGCCAGTCGCTCATGGACGCCATGGAGTTGTTGAACGACAGCGACGCCGCCACCGCCACCGGCGCGTCGCTCGACGTGGCCGGCATGCGCGACGACGAGCCGATGTGCATGTTGACGGTGGTCTGCGTGTCCTGGCAGGCGGCGAGGAACGGGTCCCAGAAGTCGGTGTGGATCGACGGCAGGCCCAGGTGCGGCGGGATCTCGCTGAAGCACACGGCGTGCACGCCGCGCTCGGCGTTGCGGCGGACCTCGGCGGCCGCCAGCTCGGCGTCCCACAGCGGCACGATCGCCAGCGGGATGAGGGCGCCACCGGAGTCCGCGCACCACTCCTCCACCATCCAGTCGTTGTAGGCCTCCACGCACGCCAGGCCGAGGTCGCGGTCGGGGTGCTCGGTGAAGGTCTGGCCGCAGAACCGGGGGAACGTGGGGAAGCACAGCGAGGCCTCCACGTGGTTCAGCTGCTGGTCCTCGACGCGCGCCTTGGGGTCGTAGCAGCCCGGGCGCATCTCGTCGTAGGTCATCGGGGTCATGGTCATCTCGTCCCGGCTGAAGCCCACCGCGGCCACGTGGCGCTTGTGGACGTAGACCAGGTCGCCGAAGACCCAGCAGTCGGCCGGGGGGCCGTCGGGGTCGAAGGTCTGTTCGTAGGCGCCGCCACCGATGTGGCGCATGGAGCCGATCCCGCGCCGCTCGACGCGGGGTCCGTCGGCCTTGAACCGCTCGGGCAGGTACTCCTGCCACACGTGCGGGGGCTCCACCACGTGGTCGTCCACGCTGATGATCTTCGGCAGCTCGGCCACGGGGTCCTCCGGTTTCTGACGGACCGTCAGATCCTACCCTGGCGCTCCGTCAGGATCACGGTGGCCTGGGTGGTGGTGAGGTCGGTCAGCTGGGCGCGAGCTCGTAGGGCAGCACGGCCGAACGCTGCACGTCGGCGACGGCCGCCACCACGATCGAGCACCGACCGGCCTGGTCCCGGCAGTCGACCACCTTCCCCGCCGGCTGCGTCGAGGTGCTCGACCCGTCCACGCCGAGCGCTCGGAGCCAGGCCGCCACGTCGCTCCCGAACGGCGAGATCGATTCGCGTGCCTCGGCCGTGGCGCGCACGGCGCCGTCGGCGCCGGCGTGGAGGTCGACCGCGCCCAGGTCGTGATCGACCAGGGCCTTCAGGGCCACCTGGTCGGTGATCTCGCACGCCTCGGTGGCAGACGAGACCCGGTCGACCTCGTCGCTGCACCAGGCGACGGCCACCGGCTCTCCGGGCTCGAAGCCGGTGGCCAGCACGGTGATCTCGGTGCCGGCGCGCACCGGGCCGGTGGGTGAGTCGAGCACGGGCAGGTGTCGGGTGATCGCTCGGGCCGGCCTCGGGTCGAGGGCCACGTCGGGCAGGCCCGTTCGGAACGAGACGGTCTGCCCACCCGATCGGTCGAAGTCGTCGGCGTCGGCGGCCACCACGACGCACCGCCGGGCCCGCCCGGCGCAGTCGTAGGTGCGGGAGCCGACCGTGATGGTGCGCGGCATGGTGAACCGGGCATCGAGGCGTCCGGCATCATCCACGGCGTAGCGGCTGCCGCTGCTCGTGTCGCAGGCGGCGAGGCCCTCGCGCTCGGTGTCGGCCTTGCGGAGGCACACGGCCACGCCCACCACCCGGTGCGGCCCGAACGCCGTGCTGGTCACCCGGACCACCTGTTCGGCGGCGAGCCCGCTGCGAGGCGTGACCTCCACCGGCAGGCGGGCCGAGTCGGTTCCCGAGCCTGGGCCGATGCCGAGATCGAACGAGCAGCTCGACGCCTGGGTGGCCAGCAGGCCGAAGAGCACGACGAAGCCGAGCCCGACGACCGCCGACGCACCGACGCACCCCACGCATCCGTTCCTCAGGGTCCGGTCGGGGCGATCCGCCACGGGCCCACGCTAGGAGACGGCGGACGACAGGGGTCTGCGGCCCGAGGTCGCCGCGCGCTGGTTCGGCACCAGCGCGCGGCCCCGGTCGGGCATGGTCACGGTGGCGCCCTACCGCGATGCCAGTGGAGCGGGAGGTGTCCGACGGTGGAACGGGAGGCAACGTGGCGACGGTGGTGCTGATCGATGATCACGAGGTGGGGCGCGCCGGACGTCAGGCCCTCCTCGAGGCGTGCGGCCACCGCGTGCGGCCCGCCACGTGGGCGGCGGTGGAGGCGCTGGAGCTCGACCTGGTAGGCGACGTCGACGTGACGCTCGCTGTGGTGCGCGCCGACGCCGGCTCGTGGGACCGCTACGGCGCGCTGGGTGCCCGCCGGCCCGGTGCCGGCTTCGTCGGGTTGCCGTCAGGCCGCGTCCTCGCCGCCCTCTCCTCGGCCGCGCTGGCCAACCCGTTGCTCGGCGTGCGCCTGGCTCGGCGCGGCATCGGCGAGGCCATCTCACGGCTGCGGATCGACCACGCCGAAGCCCTCGATGCCGTGGCGCGCGGGTTCATGCACGGGATGCCGGTCGCCCCCGCCGCAGCCGACCTCCTGCGCATCGGCGTCGGCCGGCGTACCGACCCCGACCTGGTCTTGGAGCGGGTGATGGCGTTCGCCGAGCAGGACCCGGCCTACCTGCGCGCCTTCGAGCCCGGGCTGCGCCAGAACGAATCGGGCCTCACCCGCCGGCGGGCCCACACGCTGCGGGTGAAGCTCGCCGAGCTGGGGGACCTGTTGCCGCCGGCCCAGCGGGGCCTGGGCGGGCCGGTCCGGGACTGGTCGCTGCCCTCGTGGAACGACGTGGTGGCCTACGTCAACCGAAGCCGCGGGGTCTTCGACACCGACGACGACCTGCCCGCACCCGTCCCGTCGCCGGGGGCCGGACCGCTGCCGGGCTGATCTCCGCCGGGCTGATCACCGCCGGGCTGATCACCGCCGGGCGGGGGAACCCCGCGGGGATGCTCCTATGGATGTCAAGGGGTGAGTTGGCGGAGGTCGTTGTAGATCTCGC